>JAJYGU010000012.1 GCA_021784975.1 Planctomycetota bacterium | reverse complement strand
TGGCGCCGGCCTGCGTAAGCTCCTGCCCGGTACAGGCGCTGAGTTTCGAAGAAGTCAAAGAAGACGCTGCCCGAAAGCGGCTGCAAACCGCCCTGCGCCTGGCCGAGGGAGCCGAAACATGAGCCAACCGCAGCTCGGCCCGCCGCCCACCTGCCAATCACCGGAACATACCTGCGGCGTCAGCGTGGTGCACGAGATCATCGAGCGCTACGGCGGCAACCCGGAAATGCTCATCCCCATGATGCAGGACATCCAGGCCGCGGAGGGTTATCTGCCAAGGGAGCACTTGCGAACGCTCGGTCGGGAGTTGGGCGTGCCGCTATCGCGGATTTACGGGGTGGCCACCTTTTACGCCGCCTTCCGCTTGCAGCCCAAGGGGAAACACACCATTACGCTGTGCATGGGCACGGTCTGCTATCTGAAGGGCGCCGATCAGATCTCGGCGGTCATTCAGGACGAGTTCCAGGTCAAGCCAGGAGGCACCTCGCCGGACAGGAAGTTCACGTTCGCCCCGGTGAATTGCCTCGGCGCCTGCGCGCTGGCTCCGGTGATGGTGGTCGACGGCGAATATTTTGGCGGGCTTTCCGCCAGTTCCGCGGTGGACATTTTGCAGAAGATCGCCTCCAGTAAGAAGCCGTCGGAAGCCGTGGCGAAGGCCGACGCCAAGCAAAAGACCGCCGCCCAAAAGAATGGTCGCGGGAGCCAAAATCCGTGAAGACCCTGGTTGGCAAGTTTGAAAGCTTCACCGACCTGGAGCAATACCGCAGCGCGCTGAAAGATCGCGCCGCCGGCGTCGATTGCGTCATTCGCGTTTGTTGTGGTCCGGGCTGTATCCCCAAGGGGGCCTCGAAGGTCTACGAGGCCTTCCGCCAGGCCGCCGAAGAAGCCGATGACAAGACCGTCAGCGTCGTCCCCAAGCTGACCGGCTGCCAAGGGCTGTGCGAATGCGGCCCGATCGTGACCCTCGATCCGGGCGGCATTTTCTATCAGCACGTCCAGGAAGGAGATGTGGCCGAGATCTGGCGCGAGTCGGTGCTGGGCAGTGGGGTGGTGGACCGGCTGCTCCACCACGACGAGAAGACCGGCCAGGCCGCCCGCACCACCGAAGGGGTCCCTTTCTATCAAGGCCACCAGCGGATCGCGCTGGCCCTGTGCGGGGTCATCGACGCCCGTTCGATCGACGATTACATCGCCGCCGGCGGCTACCAGGCGTTGGCCAAGGCCCTGGGGTCGATGAAGCCCGAAGAAGTGCTCGACGAAGTCTATCGCTCCGGGCTGCGGGGCCGCGGCGGCGGCGGCTTCTTGACCGGCCGAAAATGGCGATCCGCACGGGAAGCCCATGGGGAGCCTAAGTTCGTCATTGCCAACGGCGACGAAGGCGATCCGGGTGCCTTTATGGACCGGGCGCTCATGGAAGGTGCGCCGCACGCGGTGATCGAGGGGATGATCATCGGCGGCTATGCCATCGGCTCCTCGAACGGCTACATCTACGTCCGCGACGAATATCCGATCGCGGTGCAGCGATTAAGGGATGCGGTGGCGAAGGCCCGCGAGATGGGCCTGCTGGGCGAAAACATCCTCGGCAGCGGCTTCAGCTTCGACATCCGCATCAGCCGCGGCGGCGGGGCCTTCGTCTGTGGCGAATCGACCGCGCTCATGGCCTCGCTCGAAGGCCGGGTGGGCGAGCCGCGGGCCAAGTACGTCCATACCGTCGAGTTCGGTTTCCGCAACAAGCCGTCGCTGCTGAACAACGTCGAGACCTGGGCCAATGTGCCGGCCATCATTGGCCGTGGGGCCGACTGGTTCGCTGGAATCGGGACGGCGAAGAGTAAAGGCACCAAGGTCTTTTCGCTGGTCGGCAAGGTGAAGAACACCGGGCTGGTCGAGGTGCCGATGGGGATGACGCTCCGCCAGATCATCTACCAGATCGGCGGCGGCATCCGCGGCGACCGGCCCTTCAAGGCGGTGCAGACGGGCGGTCCTTCCGGCGGCTGCATTCCCGCCGCCTACCTCGACGAGGCGGTCGACTTCGATCGACTAACTGAGCTGGGCTCGATGATGGGCTCGGGCGGGATGATCGTCATGGACGAAGACACCTGCATGGTCAACATCGCCCGCTATTTCCTGCGGTTTCTCAAGGAGGAGTCGTGCGGTAAGTGTACGCCTTGCCGCGAGGGCATCGCCCAGATGTTGCACATCCTGGACGAGATCGTCGGCGGCCGAGGGACCTCCGGCGACCTCGAACGGCTCCAGGAGCTGGCGGTGCTGCTGGAAGACACGGCCTTGTGCGCCTTGGGCAAGACCGCCGCCAACCCGGTCCTCTCCACGGTCCGCTATTTCCGCGACGAGTACCAGGAGCACATTGAAAAC
This sequence comes from Planctomycetota bacterium, assembly GCA_021784975.1. GTDB lineage: Bacteria > Planctomycetota > Planctomycetia > Pirellulales > Thermoguttaceae > JAJYGU01. The sequence goes on along the minus strand of JAJYGU010000012.1, from coordinate 1,782 downwards.
CACCGCTGCCCGGCCAAGGAGTGCCGCGGGCTGTTCCGTTACCAGATCGACGCAGCGGCTTGCACCGGCTGCGGCGTGTGCCGCAAGAAGTGCCCGGTGGAAGCCATCACCGGCAAGAAGAAAGAGCCGCACCTAATCGACGCCGACAAGTGCACCAATTGCGGGACGTGTTTTGACGTATGCCGATTCGCAGCGGTGAAGAAAGTATAGCAGCAGCAATGCCGACGGTAACCATCGACAATCAGGCCTTTGCGGCGGAAGTCGACGAGACGATCCTCCAGGTCGCCGCCCGCAACGGCGTATGGATTCCCACGCTGTGCTACCATGCGGCCTTGGAGCCCTACGCCTCGTGCCGCCTGTGCATGGTGGAGATCGATCGCGGCGGCTGGTGGCAAATGGTTACCGCTTGCAATTACCCGGTGCGGCGGGATGTGACGGTCCGAGTAGAGTCGGAACGAGCCATCCGGGCCCGCCGAGGGGTCATGCGGCTGTTGCTGGCCCGCGCCCCGGAGTCGCCTGAGCTTCGCGCCCTGGCGAGCCGTTTAGGCGTCACGCAAACCGATTTCCCCACGGTGACCGAAGCCGAGGGGAATTGCATCCTCTGCGGGCTGTGCGTGCGGGCGTGCGAAGAACGGATCGGCACGGCGGCGATTTCGTTGACCGGCCGCGGCGTCGAGCGGAAGGTGTCGGCGCCGTTCGGCGAGCCTTCCGAAGAGTGTATCTTGTGCGGCTCGTGCGCCGCGGTCTGCCCGGTGGGGACCATCCGGCTGGAGGTCCACGGCGATGAATGGGAGCTGGTGCCTTTTGGCAAGAAGGGTCCGGCGCAGCGGTGTGCCGCCTGCGGAGCGGTGCTGACCGCCGAACTGGTCCGTGAGGCACTTGCCCGTCGCGGCCCGGCCGCGGTCCAAGGGATTCTGGCGGGCGAGGAATTGTGTGCGCGTTGCAAGAGAAAGAAACTGGTGGGACAGCTATTGGCGGCGGGTGGCAGCGGCGCTCCGTCCGCCCCATCCGAACGATAGGTCCAGGAGACAACCATGTCACGCGAAGTGTTCACCAAGGTGATTCGAGGCGCCCACGCGTGGGTCGAACAGGCGGAAGAGCAACTGCGAGCGGCCACCGCCGCCAAAGGCGCCGATCAGCCGGTGGGCTGGGGGTTGCAGACCTCCTTTTATATGCCCATGTCCTACGCCCTGATGGGGCTGGAAGCTAAGACGCTGGGCGACCTGCAGGCCCAACTGACCCATGCCCGAGAGCTGCTGCCGAAGTCGCCCACGGAGCAGCAGTGGCTGCCTTACCTGGGCGATGGCTTGGACGCCGGAGTGGCCAGCATGTTGGCCACCGAGGTCCTGGTGGCCCTGCGAACGATCAACGGCTACCAGACCCCGCCCGGCTGGCAAGGCTTCATCTCCGATACCATCATGCGCGAGTTGGGCATCCAGTTGGTGGACGGCCGGATGCCGGGATTCGCTCTGATTCTGGGTCCGGCCCCCAGCACCGAGATTGCCGTGCAGACGGTCCGCGAGCTGCAAAACCGCAGTATCCTGACGTTCCTCTGCGCCAACCGCGACGGCCACACCGCTCGCGAACAGATGTACGAAGGCGGCGTGCTCAAGGAAGACGCGCCGTTGAAGGAGTGCTGGGACCAGTACGTGGTCCCGGTGGGCCCCGACTCGCTGGACGGCATCTACGTGCTGAACTGGTCGATCCGCAGCGCCTTGACGTTTGGCGGGCACAAGCGCGGCGAGGCGCGGAAGTGCCTCGACTACACCAAGCGGCGGATCC
>JAJYGU010000373.1 GCA_021784975.1 Planctomycetota bacterium | reverse complement strand
CTTGTGGCTCCTCGCGAGCACGCCGGCCTCGGCCATGGACATCCTCTGGACCCGCATGACGGGACAATACGCGGTGGAAAGCGCACCGCTGGTGGCCGACCTCGACGGCCGCGGCACGCCGGAAATTATTGCCGTCAACCGCATGGGCCAGGTCATGCGATGGGGGCTCGACGGCGGCAATCGCGGCCCAGGGCAGGATGGCACCATGATCCAACTGCCCGAGGGAACGTGGACGTCGTCAGCAACGTTGGTTGGCCAGCCGGAGCAGCGGCGGATCATCCTGGCTAGCAACGAGGGTTTGGTGGTTGCGTTGGACCGGGGCCTGCACAAGGTGCTTTGGCGGCACAAGCTCTCCGGTGGGCTGCCGTTCTGCTGCGCCGTGCCGGCCTTGTTGACAACCGCTCAAGGGCTGGGCCTCGGTTTCGGCGACAAGCGTGGCGCCGTCACCTGCCTCGGCCTGGACGGAAAGGTGCTGTGGAACGCGGAATTGAAGTCGGGCCAGTGCGGTACCGAATTACAGGTAGTCCCCGGAGCAAAGGAAGGCCCCGTCTTGCTGGCGCCTTGTGGCTCAACGTTATATGCACTCGGCCCGGACGGTGGGGTTCGCTGGTCGCAATGCCTCGGGCATGAAATCGTCACCCGACCGGTGCTATTCTCGCACGACGGCAAGCCGGCGGTAGTCTGCGGGGCGGGGGAATTGATCGCGGTCAGCCTGGACCGCGGAGCTATCCTGTGGAAAAGGCCGCTCAGCGTGGAAATCAGCGACTCGCCGGCCCTACTGCCTGCATCAACCGACGGCAAGCCGCTTATCCTCTACAGCGGCCTATGGGGCAATTTGTACGCGGTCGATACGGCCGGCCAGCCGGTCTGGCAGGCGGTGTTTCACTCGAAGTGCCGCAGCCGCCCGCTGCTGTGCGACCTGAACGGCGACGGCCGTCCGGAAATCCTGGTCACCGGCTACAACCAGCGTCTCTACGAGTTCAGCGCCGGCGGAGCGCTGTTGGACGAGGTCCGGCTGAGCGGCCGGCTCAATGCCTCGCCGACGCTTCTTCCGACACCGGGGGCGCGCATCGGGACAATCCCCGACCTGCTGGTGGTGACGGCAGCCGAGCAGGCCTATCGTCTTCGGCCGGGTACATTGCATTCGACCTACGGAGACGGGGGCGGGCCGGAAGGTGTGAAGGTCAAACTCATCGATCAGCAGACGGCGGTGGTCGAGAACCCCAAGGGCGCGCTACTGCGTGTGAATGTGTCGTGCAACACCAAAGATGGTGGTATGGCGCGCCAGGGCACGCTCACCGCCCGATCGCGTTTTGAGCTGCCGTTGCCCAAGGGCGCAATCGATTTTCGCGCGATCGTGGAGGACCGGCAAGGCCGGGAGGTCGCGAGGTTGTCCCAGGGCTCACTCGCATTTTCTTCCCCCAGTTCCACACCTGCCGAACCGACCCTTAGCCTTTGGTCCGAGCCCGCCTATGCAACGTTCGACCCCGCGCGGTTGTTCCCCGATCATTTGGCCAAAGGGGACAGTCCCATTTTCGCGGCGTCCTGCCGCGAAAATCGGGACAGTCCCCGCAACGGGTCATGCGGCGCGGTTGAAATTCACAATCTCTATCAGAACGAAGTGGATCAGGCGGCACTGATTGTGGCTGCCTACTGCAAAGAGCCGCTGCGGGCCCGCGTGACCGTGAGCCCGCTGGCCACCGCCGACAAGAAGCCATTCGGCGGCACGCTGACGCTCCGCGAAGTAGTTCAAACCGGCACCGTCAACGGCGAGCCGGCCGCCGACGCCTTGCCGGCCCTCGGCGATGCCGGGCTAATCATGCTGCTTCCCCATCGGGCGGCCAAGATTTGGATTAGCGTCGATGCCCACGGCGCCCAACCGGGCGTGTACGAGGGAAACATCACGGCACAACCGCTCCTCGGCGCGCCCGCGGCCCAAACCATCCCCATCCGCGTGGAAGTGCTGGACCTTGCCCTCGATAAGCATTTCCCGCTGGCCTTGTGTACCTGGGACTACGTGCCCAACAATTGGTTCCACGACCACACCCGGGCGGTGCTGGACGATATGGTCCGGCACGGGGTGAACATCTGGCCGCGGTCGGATTGCGTCCCCTCGGCAAAGGCCGGCGTTGATGGAAAGCTCACCTGGGACTGGTCGAAGTCCGACGCGGCGTTGGTCCGTTTGAAAGGCCGCGGGAAGGTCCTGTTCCATATCAACACGCCGCCGATCACTTTTGCCACCGCCCCGTCGGCCGAGGCGAAGCACGCCGCCGAGTTGGCCTATTTGCGCCAGTGGCGCGACCACCTCCGCGAGGCCGGCTGGGATTATGCCGATTACGCCTTCTATCCGCTGGATGAGCCGGGGCTCAATCATGGCAAGAACGTCCACATCCTCGTCGACGCGGCAAAGCTTTTTCGCGAGGCCGACCCGAAGCTCCGCATTTATACCGACCCGGTGCCCGACCTGTGCTGGAACGATTTCTTGCGGATCGAGCCGCTCATCGACGTCTGGTGCCCGAACATGCGGCTGGTGACCGGGTTGGTGTGCAGCGATCCGCGGATGCGGCATATCCTCGCCTCGAAAAAAGCGGCCCACAAGACCGTATGGTCCTACGAATGTGTCTCGCAGGTCAAGTCGCTTTCGCCGCTCCGCTACAACCGCGCCAACGCCTGGCGGGCGGAGTTCTTCGGCTTGGACGGCATCGGCTTTTGGACCCATAGCACCACCAACATCGACCATTGGCTGCCCGGCAAGACGATCAACGACGAGTATGCCCTGGTGTATCCCGGCATCCGGCCGGTGCCCAGCGTCCGCTGGGAGGCGGTTCGCGACGGCTTGGAAGACATCGCCGCCATGAAGCTCTTGGAACGGGCGATTGCCGCCAATAGGGCGAACCCGGCCAAGGCTCAACTGGTCCGTCGGGCGGAAGGAGAATTGCGGATCGCCCGGATCGATATGATGGAAATGTCCGACGAGGTCTTCCTGGAGAGCCGGGATTTCCTCCGCCAGGGCGACCGGCGGCTGTGGCATACGCCGACCGACGTGGAGACCTACGCCCGGCACCGCGCCCGCTTCGCCGAACTGACCGAGGCCTTGCAGAAGTGACCAGAACCCCGGGAGATTAAAACGTGCAAGCACCAGAATACGCGGCGGACTATCTGCACAAGCTGGCTGACGTGGTGTCGAAAGTCGATCCAGCGGCCATCGGCACGGCGGTGGAATGGATCCGCGAGGCCCGACGCGGGCAGCGGATGGTCTACTCCTGCGGCAACGGCGGCAGCGCCCTGATCGCCTCGCAGATGGTGGTGGACATCGTCAAGGGGGCGTCGTACGGCCGGCCGGAACGGATCAAGATGATCGGGCTCTCGGATAACATGGGCACGCTGACCGCCTACGCCAACGACGTGAGCTACGAAGTGGTGTTCGTCGAGCAGCTCAAGAATTTCGCTTCTAGAGACGACGTGCTGATCGGCATCAGCGGCAGCGGCAACAGCCAGAACGTCTTGCGGGCGGTGGAATACGCCAATAGCATCGGCTGCAAGACCATCGGCATCACCACCGCCACCGGCGGGCGGCTGAAAGAGGTCGCCCAACTCCCGTTGTTGGTGCCCAGCGACCACATGGGCCGGCTCGAGGACTGTTTCTTTGCCATTACCCATATCCTCTGCTACGCGTTCATTGAAGCCGGGATGTAGAATCGGGTGGCCCCGATAGCTTGCCTATCGGGGCGGCAAGGCCGCAAGAGGCCGTTCGCACAAGGCGCAGCCCTCTTGTGCCTGCGGCGCCTCAATAGCTGAGCTATCGGGGCCACGCCATTCACCCGACTAATGCGATAGAAATGCCCCAGGCCGAACATCCTCGCAACCCATTCCTGCACGGCCCGATGCTGCCGGTGGAGATCGTGCTGGCGCCGGCCTGGTGGCATCGCCACGCCGGCCTGGTGTTCGACGAAGATTTCTTTTTTCATCCCGCCAGGCGCGTGGAGGCCGAGCGGCGGATGGAGCAAGTGCTCTACGACCGCTGGGGCCGCTTCGGGCTGGGAGCCGATCGCGACCAAGATCTGCCCATCATCGGGGCGGTCCACTTGGCGGCGGGCTACCTGGTGTCGGCCATGCTCGGCTGCGCCGTGGACTATGTGCCCGACGGCCCGCCGGTGGTCAG
>JAJYGU010000365.1 GCA_021784975.1 Planctomycetota bacterium | reverse complement strand
CGAAAAAAATGAGCCAGTCCCCCCCGCGCGGGCAACCCACAGGGTATTTGGTTCTCTCGGGGCTGATGGCAGGGCTGGCAGCCTGGACCAAGAACGAAGGGCTGGTGCTGCTACTGGTTTTGCCGGCCGCACGCGGCCTGACGACATGGCGGCGAAACGGCTTCCGCGGAGTGATGGTAGAGTGGCTGGTCTGGACGGTCGGCGTCTTGCCGCCGCTGGCACTGGTGGTGATCCAGAAGCTGTGCCTGGCCGGCGGGAACGAGTTTGTCACCGGCCAGAGTTGGAGTGTGCTGCTGGCGAAGCTAGCCGATCCGTGGCGCTATGCCATGATCGCCCAAGCATTTGCGGTGCATGCGATGCGGATTGCCAGGCCGTTTGCCGTCGTGGCCCCCTTGTATTACTTGCTAATAGGCCGTCGAAAGCACAGCACCGACGCCGGCAGCCTGCCAACGGCCTGCGCCGTGCTGCTGCTGATGCTGGCCGCCTATTTCGCGATCTATCTGGTGACCCCCTGCGAACTTGGCTGGCACCTGGCCACTTCGGCCGAGCGGCTGCTCTTGCACCTGACGCCCTTGGGCGTGTGGATCCTCTTTCTCGGTCTGGCGACGCCGGAGGAAATCATCTCATGTCCTTGACGCGCGGATACGGACCGATATACTACCTCTGGAACTCGCAACCGCCAAGGAGTCTTCGTCCGTGTCAGCCGACGAACGTTATCTGGCCCTGAAGGTGGTCATGATGCCCCGGGACATGAACCGGCATGGCACGATCTTCGGCGGCATCATCCTCAGCTATATCGACCAGGCGGGGGCGGTTGGGGCGCACCATGAGATCCAGCGTGCCGGCTGGCCGCAGCCGGCGATTGTCGCGGTCGCCATGGACAAGATCGAATTTCACCGGCCTGTGTCCGTCGGCGACATCGTCAGCTTTTGGACCAGGCTGATTCGGGTCGGCCGGACCTCGATCACGATCCACGTCGACGTGGAGGCCGAGCAGCAGGGCCAGATGGTGCGGCTCACCGAGGCCGAGGCCACCTACGTGGCGGTGGACTTGACGAGCGAAACCCGCCGCCCGGTGCCGATCCGCGGCGGTTGACCCGCGCCTGGAACCGGTCATGTGCCTTTTTCCTCGTGATATTCGGCCTCGGCGTTGATGCTCCACAGATTGCTTTTGTCGGTTCGGCCGGCCAGGATGTTGTCGACCGCCGCCATGGCGGTCAGCATGGAATGGTCCTGGTTGTTGTATTTGTGCATTCCGTTGCGGCCCACCAAGAATAAGTTGGTAAAGCGATCGACGTAGGAGACGATTTCCTTGAAGCGGTGGTAGGCGCCGAAATAGGCCGGGTAGGTCTTGGGCATGTGCACCACTGTGCCGTCGAGGACATCGGCGGCGTCGATCAATCCAATCTGGGCCAATTCCCGCGTCGCCAGGGCCAGCATCTCGGCGTCAGAAAGCGTCCACAAGTCGTCGTGCTCGTAACAGAAGTATTCCAGCCCGAGCCAGGTGGTCGCCGGATCGGCGACCATGTAGGGGCTCCAGTTGTTGAAGATTTGCAGCCGTCCCAGCTTGACCTCCGGCTCTTGTACGTAGATCCAGTTATCGCTGATGGGGCGGCGGACGCCGTGAACCGTTTCCCAGACCTTGAGCTTCTTCATCAACAGCCCCACCGTGATGAAGTCGCGGTAGACCAGTCCCTCGGCCACTGCGCGGACGTTGCCTGGCACGTCGGCGTCCAGGTCGGCAATCAACTCCTTGACCGGCATGGTGGAGAAGACGTAATCGGCCGGATAGGAGTGGAGCTGGCCGCTCTCCAGGTCCACCGCCTCCACGGAAACGATCCGCCAGCCGTCGCTGTGCAGCTTCACCACGCGTTGCTGGGTGAGAACGCGGCCGCCCCGCTGGCCCACTTCCTCGGCCACCAGCCGCCACATCTGTCCCGGCCCGTATTTCGGATACAGGAACTCCTCGATCAGCGAGGTCTCGGTAGATTTCTGACTGAGGTCCTTGGCCCTGCGGCGGAAGCGCGAGCGGAGGAAGTGGGTCAGGGCCTTGCCGACCGACAGGCCCTTGATCCGCTGCGCGCCCCAATCGGCACTGATTTCCGTGCAGGGCTCGCCCCACACCTTTTCCGTATAGGACTTGAAAAAGGTGAGATAGAGCTCGCGGCCGAAACGGCTAATGAAAAACTCTTCCAGGTTCCGCGGCGCTCTCTTGCGGGCGAGCACGACCCGCGCGTAGCTCAGGGCAATCTTGACCATCCGCAGCCAGCCCAGCTTCCGCACCGTAGCGAGGTTCAGGCGAATCGGGTAGTCGAAGAATTTCCGCAGGAAGTAGATGCGGCTCTTGCGGCGGCACAGCAGCATTACCCGATCGCTGGTCGCCGGGTCCGGCGCGTCGGCCGGCCCGCTCACCTGGCGCGACTGACGGCGATAGGTAATGGTGACTGCCTTCGCCGCCCGCTTTTCGGGCGGCATCCTCCGCAACCACCACTCCATCACCCGATCCGACTTCGAGAAGAATCGGTGCCCCCCAATGTCGATCCAGTTGCCCTTGTAGTTGATGGTGCGGGACAGGCCGCCCACCAGCTCGCTGGCTTCGAGCACGATGGGAATAATCTCCGTCCGATCCAGCAGTTCGAGGGCGGCGGTCAGGCCAGCCGGCCCGGCGCCAATAATCAGGGCGTTCTTCGAGGCCATCGCGTCGGTTCTCGGATTGCAGACGGGTCAGGACCGGGCCGAGAACCAGTTCCCTGATTCCGGGGAATAAATGACAAGCACGAAAGACATCGCCTATCTCCACATTTTACTTACGGCAATTCGGCAGCGTCCAGGGGCTCAACGAATATAGTGCCCCGCCGCTGGCGATACCTACTAGCCGCGCGGTATAATCCGTCCAATGAGGAGTACTATTGCTGATTGTCCGGCCATCGCATCCCAGCAGCAGACCTGACACTGCGTTTGGGGGGGTGAACGGCATGGTCTGTTGCGGCCAAGGGCACCGGGGGTTGCGCCATGGAAAAGAAGGAGCACAAGGAGAAAGCCACCACCCAATTTGACGACTGGATGATCCGGATCGCTTTCGCCGAGGCCGGAGAGCCGGAAATGGGTTTCAGACTGACCGGCTCGGAGATCGAACGTAAGACTAGGCTGGCGCTGGACAAGATCATGGTCGTCAGATCGGAGCGGCAGAAAGCGGAGGGGGAAAGCGAGGTGGCTGCGAACCTGGGAGGCGAAGGCGTCGCCGCCGAGCCGCGCGGAGAGCGGCTTCGGGTCATGGTCCTGGACGACGAGCCGATCGTCGGACGGCGGCTGCACCAGGCCCTGAGCAAGCAGGGCATCGAAGTCGAGGTCTTTGAGGATCCCCGCAGCGCCATCGCCAGGTTGGGCGAGGCGCATTTCGACGTAGTGGTCACCGACTTTCGAATGGAAGAGATCAACGGCGTTCAGGTGTTGGAATACGTCACTGCTCACTGCAAGCACACACGAGTCATCCTGATCACCGGCTACGCCACGGTTGAGGTCGCCAGGGAGGCGCTGGTCAAAGGGGCCTTCGACTTTATTGCCAAGCCCTTCAAGCCCCGCGACCTTCGTGCGGTAATCAACAAAGCGGCTCTTTCGTTGGGATTCACCACCATTGAATAGCCGCACGCCCCCAGCACCTGGCCACGCGCCGGCCAGCGCGGTTTGGACTGCCAGGGCCGGCGCTCAGCCGCCGGCTTCGTCGCGGGCGGTCTCTGCCGAGGTAAGCCCGGACGAGGCCCAAGCCGCCTTGCAGGAGCGTCCCAGCCTTTCGATCCGCCGCCAGTTGAGCGTCGGCTTTCTCCTCTCGTTGCTGTTGACGCTGGCCTTGGCCATTGTTTCCATGCTGATGATCTCTCGGATCATCGCCAAGTTGGCCTTCCTGGAGGCGGCCACCAATTATACTTTTGAGATTCAGGAAGCCCGCCGCTATGAGAAAAACTACTTTCTGTATCACACCGACCTGAGCGGCGCCCTGGAGCACGTTCGCAGCGCCCGCCGTATCTTGGACGAAGAGGGCCGCAACATCGCGGCGGTGATTGGACAGGCCGGTTTCGATACCATGACCGGACATCTCAAAGCCTACGAAAGCCTGCTCTCCCGGTTGCCCAAGATGGATCGCGGCCCAGCGGCTCCCCGCGAGACCTCGGCCGAGACACAGATCGAGGGGCAGTTGCGGGAGCAGGGGGCCCAAATAGTGGCCGTGGCCGAGGACCTGGTGTGGAAGGAGCGGAACTCGGTCAACTCCATGCTGGCCATCTCGCAACCGGTCCCGGTGGCCTTCCTGGGGATCTTGATCCTGTTGATGGTCTACCTGGCCACCTTCATTTCCAAGCGGGTGCTTTCGCCGCTGAACCGGATGATGGCCGCCACCCGCCGGATTGCCCAAGGCGACTTCACCCCGCTGGTCCTGCGGCGGAAGTATCGCGACGAGTTCTCCGAACTGGCCATGGCGATGAACCACATGATGCACCAGGTGGTCTACCGGCAGGAATTGCTGGTGACCACTCACAAGCTTAAGGCGGTGGGCACGCTTACCGCCGGGGTGGCCCACGAACTGAACAATCCCATCAACAACATCATCCTCACCGCCTCGCTCTTGCAGGAGGACTTCCAGGAGCTTGACCGGGAGAAATGCCTGGAAATGATCAACGATCTGGTGGCCGAGTCGGAGCGGGCTCAGAAGATCGTGCGGAACCTGCTGGACTTCGCTCGGGAGAGCGAAGTCGAATTGGAGTCCCACCAGGTCCAGCAGGTGGTCGAAGAGACCTTGCGGCTGGCCAGCAATCAGATCAAACTGGCCAAGGTCAAGGTGGAAGGGATCGTTGAAGAGCACCTGCCGCCCATCTACGGCGACCGCCAGCAACTGGAGCAGGTGTTTCTCAACCTGGTGCTCAACGCGCTGGATGCCATGCCGGAGGGCGGCGCCCTGCGCATCAAGCTCTCCAACAGCGAAGACCGCGAGTTTGTGGCCGTCCAGTTCGAGGACACCGGCATCGGCATCCCCAAGCAACACCTCCGCGAGATCTTCGACCCCTTCTTCACCTCCAAGAAGGCGGCCAAGGGAACCGGGCTCGGCTTGTCGGTCTCTCTGGGGATCGTGCAACGGCACGGCGGCGACATCCGCGTCGAAAGTGAAGTCGGCAAGGGAACTACCTTCACCGTTTTGCTGCCGGTCGCCAAAGTCCCGGCCAACATCGGAAACTCTTCGGAGGCCCCGGATTCATGAATCTCGATATCTATCTGCCCGTCGCCGCCAACAGTGTGAACGCCCTTTTGCTGGTCGGACTGGGCGCGCTGATCGGCCTCTTGTCCGGTTTGTTCGGCGTCGGGGGCGGGTTTCTGCTGACGCCGCTGTTGATGATGATCGGAATCCCCCCCACGGTGGCGGCCGCTTCCGGGGCCAACGAGATCGTGGCCGCTTGCGCCACCGGAACCGTCTCCCATGCCCGCGGCGGGACGGTCGACTTCAAGATGGGCATCCTGATGCTCATCGGCGGTCTGGTCGGCGGAACCCTGGGCGTGCCGATCGTTCACTACCTGTCCGCCACCGGAGACGCCGATTTCGTCATCGCCATCACCTACGTGGTGATGCTGGGCAGCGTGGGCAGCTACATGTTCTACGACAGCGTCCGCGACTTGCGGGGCGGGGTGGTCGAGACGCTCTCGCGGCCGGCCCACCATCGACCCTCGATCTACGCCCGGCTCATCGGCAGCCTGCCCTGGAAAGTTGATTTCCCCAAGTCCAAGGTCCGGCTCTCGGCCCTGGTTCCCTTTCTGCTGGGGGTGCTGGTGGGCGTGCTGTCGGCCATCATGGGCGTGGGCGGCGGATTCCTGATGGTCCCGGTGATGGTCTACCTGCTGCGCATGCCCATGCACGTGGTGGTGGGCACCAGCCTTTTCCAAATCCTGTTCACCTGCGCCAACGTCACCGTCATGCAAGCCTGGATCAATCACACGGTGGATTTCATTCTGGCGCTGATCATGCTGGTCGGGTCGGGAGTGGGCACCGAGATCGGCGTCCGCATCAACCGGCGGCTCCGGGCCGAGCAACTGAAGATTCTGCTGTCGCTTATCGTGCTGGCGGTGATGGCCAAAATGACCTTCGACTTGCTCGTCCCGCCGCATATCATGCTATCCTACCCTGGGGGTCATTGATGTTTCGCCATTTGCCGTCGGCGGCGCTGCTAGTGGTGCTTTTGCTCGGGAGCTTGCCGGCATTAGCCGGTAGCGGCTCAGGCAGCGTTCGGGTTGAACCGTCTGAGGTTCAGATCGGCGTCTGCTACTCCGGTCAACGGCTTTCCGTCCGGGCAACCACGCCGTCCCCGCGAAAAATCGTCATGCGGCTCACCTCGGCGGATGAGCCGTTGACGTTGAAGAAGAAAGGGAAGAAGTACGGCTTGATCTGGAGGAACATGGGCGACGTCCACTTTACGGCGGTCCCAACGGTGTATCTGCTCCGCAGCTCGTGCTCACTTGACCAGATCGCCGCCCCGGAAACCCTCGAACGGATGAAGCTGGGCTACGACGGAGTGCGGCGCCAGTGCCTCCGCGGATCGGACGACGCTCCCCCGGAGCTTTTCGCCGAATTGGTGAAGCTCAAACAGAAGGACCATTTGTTCGATTGGCAGGCGGGCGGCATTCAGATCCAACCGGCCGACGCGGGGCGGCAAGAAGCCGTCGGCGAGTTCCTGCTGCCCGCCAAGGCGCCGGTGGGCGATTACACCGTCGATGTGTTCGCCTTTCAGGGAGGGAAAGGAGAACTCATCGGCACCGCCAACGTCCGATTGCGGCGTGGGGCGGCGGTGTCAGCCATCACCGATTTGGCCGCCAACCACGGATTGCTCTACGGTTGCCTGGCGGTGGCGGTGGCGGTTCTCGCCGGCCTGAGCACCGGGCTGGTCTTCGGCAGGTGAGGTCCCATTCCGGCAAGTGATGCTCGTCGCGGCCTGAGTTGAAACAAATCGTTGCTAGCGAAGCGGTTGGTTTCCCTTTCAAGCGTAAGCCATCAAGAGTCCGAGATGACGATGTCCATCTGGCGGAGGATTTTCAGCCCCGGGCGAGCCGCCGAGACCGTCGATGCGCTGCGGGCGAAGATCGAGCGGTTGCGGGCCTTGCTGGATCGCAACAATCTCGTGCTGGAGCTGATCGCCCAGGCCACCGAGAGTCTGGGTGGCGACCTGCTGTTTGACTTCCAGTACCTGCGCCGCTTCGCCGCCCAACTGGAAGACGCGGTGCAACACGTCGTCATTGATCTCAACGAGATCACCGACCACCGCTATCTGGCCTTGGGCGATGCCTTCGAGCGGATCCGCGCCGGCGTAAGCGAAGTGCTGGAGCGCAGACCTTCGGCGCCTCTGACGCCCTATGTCCTCCCGTTGGACGAGGTGGATCGCGACTTGAGTGAGGCGGTCGGCGAAAAGATGGCCTGCCTGGGCGAAATCCGCCGACGGTTGACCTGTCAGGTGCCCGACGGCTTCGTGATTACCGCCCGCGCCTGCATGAGGGTTTTCGAGGAGATTCGGCTGAACGACCATCTCCAGGAAGTGTCGGAAGCGCCGAACGACGAGACTCCGTTGGCGCGAAGGGTCGAAGCCCGGTTAAGCCGGCTCGTATTGGAGGGTCGTATTCCTGGCGACATTGCCCGGGCGATCCGCAAGGCCCTTTCCCAGGTCGCCCAAGGGGGAGGGATGCCCGACTTGTTTGCGGTTCGCAGCAGCGCCATCGGCGAAGAAAAGGACCTGAGCTTCGCCGGTCTGCACGAGACCTGTCTGGGCGTGCCTGCCGCCGACGTGCCGGCCGCGTACCAACGAGTCCTGGCCAGTCTCTTCAGGGCCCCGGCCATCGTCTACCAGACCAAACGGGAGGAGCCCTGGCAACAGGCACTGATGGCGGTGGGATGCATCCGCATGGTCCCGGCGCGGTCCAGCGGCGTGGTCTACACTCTGGATCCCAACGATCCTCAGCGGGATGTGCTGTTGGTCTCCGCCGCCCCCGGTCTGGGTAGACTGGTGGTGGAAGGCGGAGGGCGCATCGACCGGTTCGTGATGTCGCGGACGCTTCCCTACCGCGTGCTTTCTCGGGAAATACCGCGAAAAGATCAGATGTACCGGGTGGATCCCCAGGGAGGCGTCCGGGCGAGCCCCGTGCCGGCCGACCGCCGCGACCTCCCCGCCGTCTCGGACGACTTTCTGGTCCACTTGGCTGAAGTGGCCCTGAAGATCGAGAGATACATGAAATCCGCCCAGGACATCGAGTGGGCCCAGGACGAGCGCGGGGAGTTGGTCATCCTGCAAACCCGGCCGCTCCCTTTGCAAGCGGAGACGCCGGGCATCGACCGCCAGGCGATGACCGCCACCCAACGCCACCGAGTGCTGCTGGCGGGCCGGGGGACCATCGCCTGCCGTGGCATCGGCTACGGACGCGCGGTGGTGGTCCAAGGTGGAGAAAAACCGGATGATCTGCCCAAGGATTTCGTGCTGGTCACCCGCTTGTCCTCGCCCCACCTGGCCGAGTTGGTTCCCTACGCCAACGCCGTAATCGCCGATGTCGGCGCCTCCACCGGTCACTTGGCCACGATTACCAGGGAGTTTCGCGTGCCCGCGCTGGTCGATGTGGAGATCGCCACCCGCGTGCTGGCCGAGGGACCTGAGATCACGGTGGACGCCGAGGAAAACGTGGTGTACGAGGGGCGAGTGGAGGAGTTGTTGCAGTACCAGGCCCGGCGGCAGTCTCCCTTCGAAGATAGCCGGGAGTTCCGCGTGCTCCGCCGCATGCTGAAGCGGATCGCGCCCTTGAATCTCAAGGACCCGCAAGCCAGGAACTTCGCCCCACGCAACTGCCAGACCTACCACGACGTCATCCGCTTCGCCCACGAAAAGGCGGTGGAGCACTTCCTGGAAGGCCGCCCTCTCGGCCCCGCCGCGAAGGGCTCGCATTGGGCGGCCGTGGACATGGCCGTCCCCTTGGACCTGGTGGTGATCGACATCGGCGGCGGGCTGGAGGCGCCGCCGGCCCATCTTCGCTGCACCCCGGAGCAGATTACCTGCCTTCCGCTGCGGGCCTTGCTGGAGGGTCTGAACGCCCCCGGCGCCTGGCGGACCGAGCCGGCCGCCATGGACCTGGGCAGTTTCCTCTCCAGCGCCGTAAGTGCCCCGCCGCTGGCGGACGCCAACCGGGGCCTGCCCGCCGGAAACCTGGCCATCGCCTCCGACCACTACCTCAACTTGAACCTGCACCTGGGATACCATTTCAATCAGATCGACGCCTTCGTGTGCGAAGACCGCAACGACAACTACATCCGTTTCCGCTTCGTCGGCGGCCTGACCGAGATGGCCCGACGCTTGCGGCGGACGAAGATGATCGCCATCATCCTCGAGAGGCAAGATTTCGTCACCGACCTCAGCAGTGATTTCCTGGTCGCACGGCTGAAGAAATTCGATCGGGAAACCATGCTCCAACGGATGCGGATGCTCGGCTTGCTGATCGGCTTTACCCGGCAAATGGACGTGCAGATGCGGGGAGACGCCATGATCGCCGACGGCGTTGACGAATTCCTGCAAGCCTTTCATAATACCCAGTTGCCCAGCTAGGGTGGAGCATGTCGGCGATGCTTAGGCCGATCGAGTTGTGTATTGTCGATGACGAGCGCATCGTCTGCGAGCGATTGCGGTCCGTCTTCGAGAAGAACGGCCTCTTGGTGGAGACCTTCACCGACAGCCAAGCCGCCAAGGAACGGCTGGCGCAGAAGCGGTTCGATATCCTGATCACCGATCTGAAAATGGCCCATCCCGACGGGATCGAGCTTCTGAGTTTCGTTCGCCAGCAAGCTCCCGAAATCCGGGTAGTCATCATCACCGGGTATGCCACCGTGGAAACGGCTCGCCAGGCCATGCAACGCGGCGCGGTGGATTTTATCGCCAAGCCGTTCCGGCTGGGACAACTGCGGGATCTGGTGCTGAAGATCGCCCAGGAAATCCAGGAGATCCCGGAGCAGTCTTCGGATGCTCCGCCCGGCACGTGACGGTTCTGGAAGGACGGCGAGGCTCGCTCCGCCTCGGCGACCATCATCCTTATGCTCTGGCTAGGGAAAACCGCAGGGCGCTCTCTAGGTGAAAGTCGTACGTCAACCGCCTGCCAAGCCCGGAGATTTGCGAAATCCAGCCCACGACTGCTCGCATCGCCGCTTTTCCCCTTCAAGCACTTGTTCTTTTTTCGGAAGTGTGTTACAGATAGCTGCTGCGAGAGCAACGCGGCTGAGGCGAGATCATGATGGGTACTATCTCCGCCAGCACCAGCAAGGGCCAGCGGCTGTATCGAGTGCTGATCGTGGATGATCACCCGGTGGTCCGCGACGGCCTGGCGCGGCTGATTCGCCGCGAGTCGGACATTGAAGTCTATGAAGGCTCCGACAATGTGGATGAGGCATTGGAGCAGGTCAAGACGTTGCAGCCGGACCTGGTGGTCGTCGACATGGCCTTGCGCGGCAGTCACGGCATGCAGTTACTCTCCCAGATCAAGGCCCTCAGCAACGGCACCAAAACCCTGGTGTGGTCCACCTTCGACGAAAAGATGTTTGCCGAGCGGGCCATCCGAGCCGGGGCCATGGGCTACGTCAACAAGCAAGAGCCGCTGGAAATCATTCTTCGGGCGATTCGCCAGGTGCTTCGCGGCGAGGTGTATCTCAGCCTCCGAATGACCAAGATCATGCTGCAGCGGCTGGGCAGCGGACGGCTCACCGATGAGGACCCGCTGGCCACCCTCTCCAATCGCGAAATCGAAGTCTTTCGCATGGTCGGTCAGGGAATCACCACCCGGCAAATCGCCCGGCAACTGGGCGTCAAGCCCAAAACGGTGGAGGCCAACCGCGAGAAGATCAAGAGCAAGCTGGGGCTGAAAAACGCCGCCGAGCTGACTCGCTCGGCCGTTCAATGGGTGCTGGAAAACGGTTAATTGCCATGGGCCCAACCCGCATCCATCGCGTGCTCGACAGCGCCGGCTGCATTGCCTTTCCCGGAGTGTTCGACGCCCTCTCGGCCAAGATCGTCGAACAAGTCGGCTTTCCCATGGCCTTTATCTCGGGCTATTCGGTGGCGGCCACCGCCATCGGCGAGCCCGACTTCGGCCTGTTGACGCAGACCGAGATGATCGATCGGGCCCGCCGGGTGTGCATGAGCGTGGCGATTCCCATCATCGTCGACGCCGACACGGGCTACGGCAATCCCTTGAACGTGCATCGCACCGTCAAGGAGCTCATGGCCGCCGGGGCGGCCGGCTGCTTCCTGGAGGACCAGGTGTGGCCCAAGAAGTGCGGCCACATGCGCGGCAAGCGGGTGATCGACCGGGAGGAATATATCCACAAGATTCGGGCGGCGGTGGACGCCCGCGGCGGCGGCGATTTCTTTATCGTCGCCCGGACCGACGCTTTGGCGCCGGCGGGCGTCGACGAAGCCATCGCCCGCGTCACCGCCGCTTGCCAGGCCGGCGCCGACGCCAGTTTCGTCGAGGCCCCGCCTTCGTTGGAGGTGCTGCGAGAGATCGGCCGCCGGGCCCCCAAGCCCACGGTGGCCAACATGATCGAAGGCGGCAAGACACCGCTATTGCCCAAGGCCGATCTGGCTGCCTTGGGCTTCCAACTGATCGTGCACCCGCTGGCGGCCTTGTTCGCGTCGGCCCGGGCTATCCAGGCGGTGTACGCCAAGCTGCTCCGCGACGGGGCCACCTGCGGAGCCCGCGCCGAGACGATGTCGTTCGACGAGTTCAACGCCCTGATCGGCGTGGAGGATCGCTACGCACTGGCAGAGCGGTTTGGCGCGCAGTAAGACGGCTGCCGTACTCATTACGCTCCGGGTGATGACCATCGTTCGAAGGCTGAAAGACTGCTTCTTGCGTGGGTGGAACGCCACCCATAGCCTTTCCTCACGCGGAGAGCGCGAGGAGCACGCCTAGGCCGCGGTGCGATGATTGCCGGCCTGGACGATGGCCTCCAGGTTGGGCGAACACGAACGGCAGCGGGTGACGTGTTCGAGGGCGTCGTCCAGTTTCCAGCCTTGACTCCACACCAGGTAGGCGATGACGACGCTGGGAGAGCGGCCCACGCCGATGTTGCAGTGGATGTAGACCGTTTGGTCGCCGGCCAGCAGTTCGTCCAAGGCGGCCACGCCCTCGGGGAGCTTCTCTTTCAGATCCAGCCCGTCGAAGTCCCGGATGGGCACCCGCCGCACCTGGATCGCCAACTTCTGGCAGTGGGCGGCGATGCGGCCCCAATCCAGGTCGTAGTAGTCGAAGTCATGGTCGGTCTGCAAGTTCAGGATGGCGGTGACGCCGTAGTCGGCCTTCAGATGGTCGATATCGTCGGTGCGGGCGGGGCAGGAACCGACGAACAGGCGGGGCAAGATTTGGCTGAGATTCATAAACCGGCTTCCGAGGCTGAAGGCAGTAGCAGGCGGGAATAGTACCGGCGGCGGCACGCCTCGTCAATGCGATTTTCCGGCACGCCCGATCAACGCGTGCCCCGTGCGTCCTCGCCAATGCTCACTGGCGCGACTTCACCGAAACGACGCCTGATAGCAGATCGTCTCGTCGAACGATCTTTGATAACGAGACGAAAGTGGAACCGCGCCACCAGACATTCGGCGGAGTGCTCGCAGTGGAACTGGATGATGTGGACGGATTGGCGAAGCCGGGCAAATCGTAGCAGAGGAGCGGTATGCCCCACGCCCGGACCGGGGCCGCAGAGGGGGACAGTCCCATTTTGGTGGCCGACCATGGTGCGCATGCTGCCCGCCACAAAAATTGGGACGGTCCCCGCCGTCACGGTTTCTGGAGGACAGCCGCGAGGTGCGCTTTCAAGAACCCGCGAAGGTCGCCGTGGGCGAGGTCCACCGGATGGCGGAATTTCAAGCGGATGGTGTCGTGACCGGGGCGATGCCCATCCAGTTCGGGATGATAACCGAGGTTGGTGAGCTGCCCCTGGGTGAAACGGCCCTTGGGGCCCCTCAGGTGCAAATACACCGCATCGAGCTTCTTGGTCTGCACGGCCGCCCAGGGTTCGCGCTGGCCACGGAGGTAGAGCGGCACTACTTGCTTGTTGTTCCAAAGGACTTGGCCATCGGCGGCGGTTTCCGCCAGCAGCTCGAAGACCTCTTCCAGCACCTCGACATCCCAGTTGATTTCCTTTCCGAGGGGAAAGCCCTTGCGGGAGAAATGCCACTTGCGGCCCAGTTGCTTCCAGGGCTGAAGGATGTCCGACTGTTGCTGGACCTTCTCGGTGAAGGCGTCGAAGCCGGCCACCGCCCGGTCCACGAACTCCCAGAACTGCGGCCGATCAATCTCCCGGTAGCTGTGGACCCGCAGCTCCACCTCTTGCCACGGGCCGCGCAGGCTCCGGCACCGCACCCGCGGCTCGGTGCCGTACAGCGGCAGTTCGGGCATGTCGTTCAACGGCTTCAGGTCGAGCTGGGCGATGAGATCTTCGCGATTGAAGGTATTGCGGGCGGTGCGAAATTTCATCTTCAACAGCCACTCCTCGCCGGTGATGGCGTGGAAGAACCATCCCTGCGATCTCTTGGCCGCCCGGATCTCGACCACGCTCCGCGTGTTCCAGTCGGTCGGGGCGAACAGTTCGCTGCGTTGCTGGATGCGGTCGACGACTTCAGCCAGGATGCGGCCGTCCCAGCGGCACGGGTTGCCGGTGCGGCCCACCCGCTCGACGGTGTGCCAGTGCGGGCCGTTGCGCTCCCAAGGCATGTGCGCATCGGTGCCCACCTCGGCAATGTCGCGATCGGTTTCGCGGGGTCGCGCCGCAGCCGCAAAATCGAAGACCTTGCGCTCGGCAAAGGGGCCGGCGGCCAGGACCGGTGCGAGCACGTCGGCGGTGTGGCAATGGAGGGACGGGGGACGGGGGACGGGGGGCGGGTCGGAAAGCGGAAAGCGGAAAGCCGACAGCGGCGGCACGTCGGCTTTGGGCTTTGGGCTTTCAGCTTTCGGCTTTCGGCTTTCTCGCCCTCCGCCCTCCGCCCTCCCGTGCCCCGCCGCCACGTCCTCCGGCGTGCCGGCGGCCACGATCCAGCCGCCTTCTTCGCCGGCCTCGGGACCGAGATCGATCACCCAGTCGGCGGTCTTGATCACGTCCAGATTGTGCTCGATCACCACCACCGTGTTGCCCAGATCGACGAGCCGGTTGAGCACGTCGAGCAGCTTGGCCAGGTCGCTGAAGTGCAATCCTGTGGTTGGCTCATCGAGCAAGTAGAGCGTCTGGCCGGTATCCGGACGCGACAGCTCGGCTGCCAGCTTCACCCGCTGGGCTTCGCCGCCGGAGAGCGTCGGGGCCGGCTGGCCGAGGGTGAGATAGTCAAGCCCCACGTCGCACAACGTTTCCAAGGGGCGTCGAATCTTGGGGATGTTCTCGAAGAGCCGAACCGCTTCGCCGCACGACAGATTCAACACGTCGGCGATCGACTGCCCGTGGTACCGAACGGCCAGGGTCTCGGGGTTGTAGCGCTGGCCGTGACAGGTGTCGCACTCGACCCAAACGTCGGGCAGGAAGTGCATCTCGATGCGGCGCTGCCCGTTGCCCTCGCACTTTTCGCACCGTCCGCCGGGGACGTTGAAGCTGAATCGCCGCGGCGTGTAGCCCCGCAATTTCGCCTCGGGCAGTTGGGCGTAGAGGGCGCGAACCAGCTCGAACACGCCGGTAAACGTGGCCGGATTGGAGGTCGGCGTCTGCCCCAGCGGCTGTTGATCGACCCGGATCACCTTGTTGATCCGCTCCACGCCGCGGAGGGCGTCGTGGGCGCCGGGCGAGGTCTTTGCCCGGTGCAAAGTCCGCGCCAACGAGGCGAACAAGATGTCCTCGATCAGCGAGCTCTTGCCGCTTCCACTTACCCCAGTGACGACGGTCAGCGTACCCAGCGGAATGCGAGCGGTGATGTTCTTGAGGTTGTTGTGCCGAGCACCGACGATCTCCAGCCAACCGCCGCCGGGCGGGGCGGAAAGCCGAAAGCGGAACGCCGAAAGCGGGGAAAGGTTGGCTTCCGGCTTTCCGCTTTCGGCTTTCCGCTTTCGGCTTTCTCGCCCCACGTCCCCCCTGCTTTCCATCCGCCGGTTGATCGGCACCGGAATCGACTTCTTGCCGGACAGATACGGCCCGGTGACCGAGCCGCGACGCTTGGCCACCTTTGCCGGCGGACCGTGGGCAACAATCTCTCCCCCGTTGCGGCCGGCGGCCGGGCCGAAGTCGATGAGATCGTCGGCCTCGCGGATCACTTCCCGATCGTGCTCGACCACCACCAGCGTATTTCCCAGATCGCGGAGCTTTTGCAGGGCCTCCAGGAGGCGGTGATTGTCGCGGGGGTGCAGGCCGATGGTCGGCTCGTCGAGCACGTACAGCACACCGCACAGCCCGCTGCCGACCTGGGCCGCCAGGCGGATGCGTTGCATCTCGCCGCCGGAGAGCGACGCCGCGGGGCGGGCGAGCGTCAGGTAGTCCAGACCCACGTCCACCAGGAATTGCACGCGGTTGCGGATCTCCCGATTCACCTCGCCGGCGATCTTTTGCTCGCGATCGGATAGTTTCCAGTTCTGCCACTCCTCGAGCAGCCGTTTCAAGGGCAGGCGGCAGAAGTCGTCGATGGTGCGGCCGCGAAGCCGCACGGCCGCGGCGTCGTCGCGCAGCCGGCTGCCGCCGCACACCGAACATTCCACCTCGTCGACCAGATGCTCCAGCTTTGCCCGGAAGGCCGGCGAGAGCCGGCTGGCTTCCTCGAGCGCCGGATAAAGCCCTTTGTATTGGAATCGCAATTCAGGCTCGCCGGCATCATGACCGGCGGCCGGGCAATCGAACCACTGTTCGCCGGTGCCCTGGAAGATCAGCCGCCGGTGCCGGCCGGCCAGTTCCTCGAAGGGTACGTCGAGCGGCACCCCCGTATCACGGGAGAAGGCTTGCAACATCCGGGCGAAGATTCGTCCGGCGCCGTTCGGCCAAAGGGCTACGGCGCCGCCGGCCAGAGTGAGCTTGGGGCTCCGCAGCAAGGCCGCCGGATTGGTGCCGGTCTGCGTGCCTAGTCCCTCGCAGGCCGGGCACCAGCCCAGCGGGCTGTTGAACGAAAAGTGGTGCGGCGAGAGGGGCTCGAAGCTGCGGCCGCAACGGTCGCAGGCGAAATGCTGACTGTGGGTTTCCACCGGCCATTGCCGCTCGGGCACGCCCTCGCGCACCAGCGCCGTCCGCAGCACCCCGCGGCCCAGGGAAAGCGCGTTCTCCACGCTGCCGGCCAGCCGCGAGCGGGCATCGCCGCGGACGATGACGCGATCCACCACCACCTCGACCTCATGTCGGCGGCGCCGGTCGATCGGCGGCAGCTCGTCGATGGAATACGTCTGGCCGTCCAGGCGAATCCGCGCGTAGCCCGCCGTCCGCATCTCGTTCCAAAGCGTCTCATACCGCTCGCCCACACGGATTTCCAAAGGGGCCATGAGGAACAGCTTGGTGCCGGGCGAATGGGCCATCACCTTGGCGATGATCTCGTCGGCCGATTGGCTGCCGATCGGCACGTCGCAGGTGGGGCAATACGGCTGCCCCAACCGCGACACCAAGATCCGCAGGTAATCGTAGATCTCCGTGACTGTGCCGACGGTGCTCCGCGGCGTGTGGCCCGAGTGCTTCTGCTCGATGGCAATGGCCGGCGAAAGGCCCTCGATCTGCTCGACCTTGGGCTTCTGCATCTGGCCGACGAATTGTCGGGCGTAGGCGCTGAGGCTTTCCACATAGCGCCGCTGGCCTTCGGCATAGATGGTGTCCATGGCCAGCGAGGTCTTGCCCGAGCCGCTCGGCCCGCAGCAGACGGTGAGCCGGTCGCGGGGAATATCGACGTCGATGTGCTTGAGATTGTGCTGCTGGGCGCCGCGGACCTTGATGCATTGCATTTGGGGGCGGGCGGCGGGGGACGGGGGGCGGGCAGCACCCTTCCCGCGTCCATTCTTGCTGGCGGGCGACGGCGAAGACGTGTGGCCGGCCAGCACCGCCGCCAGGACATCGGCGGTGTGGCAGCGGAGGGGCGCGGGGGGCGTACCAGAAAGCGGAAAGCCGAAAGCCGAAAGCGGGGGAATGTCGGCTTCCAGCTTTCGGCTTTCGGTTTTCCGCTTTCCGCTGTCCCGCCCGCCGTCTCCCGCCCCACGCCCCACGGCCAGGTCCTCCGGCGTGCCGGCGGCCACGATATATCCGCCCGCCTGGCCTCCTTCGGGGCCGAGGTCGATAATCCAGTCGGCGGTCTTGATGACCTCCAGGTTGTGCTCAACTACGAGCACCGTGTTGCCGGCGTCGACGAAGTTGTGCAGCACCTGAAGCAGCAACTGGATGTCGGCGAAGTGCAGGCCAGTGGTCGGCTCATCGAGCAGATACAAGGTCCGGCCGGTGCTCAGCTTGGTCAGCTCGCGGGCCAGCTTGACCCGCTGGGCTTCGCCGCCGGAGAGGGTCGGCGAAGGCTGGCCGAGCTTCATGTAGTCCAGCCCCACGTCGTGGAGCGTTTGCAGCTTGTGGTAGATGGCCGGAATATTCTCAAAATGCTGGAGCGCCTCTTGCACGTCCATCTCCAGCACTTCGGCAATCGACTTCCCCTTGAAGCGAATCTGCAGCGTTTCCCGGTTGAAGCGATGGCCTTCGCACACCGGGCAGGTGACCCACACGTCGGCCAGAAAGTCCATCTCCAGCTTGGTCGAGCCGTTGCCTTCGCAGGCCTCGCATCGGCCGCCGCCCACATTGAAGCTGAAGCGTCCCGGCTGATAACCGCGGGCCTTCGAGTCGGGCAGTTGCGCATAGAGCCGGCGGATTTCGTCGAAGACCTTGATGTAGGTGGCCGGGTTCGATCGCGGGGTGCGTCCGATGGGCGACTGGTCGATGGCGATCATCTTGTCGAGGTGCTCCAGGCCGTCGATCCGGCGGTGCGCGCCGGGATTGCCCAGCCCGGCGTTGAGGTCGCGGCGAAGGGCCTCGACCAGGATATCGTTGACCAGCGAGCTCTTGCCGGAGCCGGAAACCCCGGTCACGCAGACGAACACGCCCAACGGGATCTCGACGTCGATGTCTTTGAGGTTGTTGTGGGTGGCTCCGCGGACAACCAGCCTGGCCTTGCTCACCGGGCGGCGCTTGGCGGGCACCTCGATCCGCCGCACTCCGGAGAGATACTGGCCGGTGATGCTCTTCGGCTCGGCGATGATTGTTTCGATCGGGCCGGCGGCCACCACGTGCCCGCCGCGGACCCCCGGCCCGGGACCGAAATCGACCACGCAATCGGCGGCCCGCATGGTATCTTCATCGTGTTCGACCACCACCACCGTGTTGCCCTGATCCCGCAGCCGGGCCAGGGTTTGCAGCAGGCGATCGTTGTCGCGGGCGTGCAGACCGATGGAGGGCTCGTCGAGAATGTACAGGACACCCACCAGGCCGCAGCCGATCTGGCCGGCCAGGCGGATGCGTTGCATCTCGCCGCCAGAGAGGGTGGGGGCGGTGCGTTCGAGGGTGAGATAGTCCAGCCCCACGTTCTTGAGGAATTGCAGCCGGCTACGAATCTCCTTGAGCACCTCCTCGGCGATCTTCCGGCCGGTGGCGTCGAGCTCTAATTCGCGGAAAAACTCCTCGGCCTCGGAGACGGCCAGCGCGCAGACTTGCGGCAACGTCAACTCGGGGCCATCGGCAAACCGGGGCGAGCGGCTGGTTACGGTGACCGCTCGCGCCTGGGGGTTTAGCCGCGTGCCGCGGCACTGGCCGCAATCCAGAATGCACATGTATTTTTCAAGCTGTCGGCGCTGCAAGCGGCTGCGGGTGGTGCGATATTGCGCGAGCAGCTTGGGAATGATTCCTTCGTACTTGCCGCCCCACTTGGAGCCCGACGGACCGTGCCGCCAGGTGAAGGTGATGTGTTCGTCGCCGGTGCCCCACAGCAAGGCCTGCCGCAACTCGGCATCGAGCTCTTCCCAGGCGGTTTCCAACAGCGTCCCCGGCGGCAGGCTGTGTTTCCGCTCCAGCGCCTCTGCTACGCCGCGGTAGATGTGCCGCCGCCAACGCCCCATATCACGCCAACTGCCCACCAACTCGACGCACCCTTGCTGAAACGACCGGCTCGGATCGGGCACGAGCCGCTCCGGGTCGAAGGTGTAGATCTGTCCCAGACCGCTGCACTGCGGGCACATGCCTTGCGGACTGTTGAAGCTGAAAAGCTGCGGGCTGGGCGGCTCGAAACTGCGTTGGCAGTGCGTGCAGGCGTAGTGCGCCGAGAGGGCAAGAGCAGGGGCCGGGGAGGGGGCGGGGACTGTTCCGATTTTTGTGGCGGGGCACCCACGCCGC
>JAJYGU010000019.1 GCA_021784975.1 Planctomycetota bacterium | reverse complement strand
ACTCTCGGCCACCATCTACCTCGACGACGACGAGGCGGCCGGCATCTGGCTCGACGAGATCAAGCTGCCGCCCGAACGGCTGCAGCGGCTCGGCGAGGACGAAAACTTCTGGCCGGCCAACGCGCCTAGCCAGGGACCCGACGGCGTCTGCGGGCCGTGCAGCGAAATCTATTATCACACTCCTTTCGGCCAGGTGGAAATCTGGAACCTGGTGTTTACCCAGTTCAACCGTGTGGGCCAGCCGCCCAACAACCTCCGCCCGCTGCCAAGCAAGAATATTGACACCGGCATGGGCCTGGAGCGGACCGCCTCGGTGCTCCAAGGCGTCGAGTCGAACTTTCATAGCGACATTCTCCGTCCGCTAGTCGAGGCCGCCGGCGAGGTGTGCGGCGTGGCTTATGATCCGGCGGCCGAGTCGGGCCGGCGGCTGCGGCGGGTTGCCGATCATCTCCGCGCCTGCGCCTTCGCGGTCCACGAGAGCGTCTATCCGGGCAACAAGAAGCAGGGCTACGTGATCCGCCGCCTCTTGCGCCGGGCAGTGTTGGACGGCCACCAATTGGGCGTCCGCGAGCCCTTTCTGCACAAGCTGGTGGCCAAAGTGGCCGAGTTGATGCGCAGGCCGTACCCCGAGCTGAGCGAAACGGTTGGCAACGTGGCCACCGTCATCAAGAACGAAGAAACGAACTTCTTGGGGACCATCGACGCCGGCCTGGAGCGGATCGAGCGGATTTTCCAGCAGATGAAGAAGCAGCGGCGGAGCATCGTCTCCGGCGCCGAGGCGGCCGACATGTTCCAGACCCACGGCTTCCCGCCCGAATTGTTCGAGACACTGGCGGCCGAGCGCAACCTGGCCTTCGACTGGAAGGGCTTCCACGAGGAGATGGAGAAGCACGGCATCGAATCGGGCGGTGGCCAGAAGGTGGAACTGTTCCGCCACGACCCGCTGGAGGCCCTCAAGAAGGCCATGCACGGCAGCACCTTCGTCGGCTACGAAACCACCGAAGTCAACGACGCCAAGGTGATCGGCATCATCGCTAGCGATCAGTTGTGCGAGGAGCTCGACGAGCTGGACCACGAGCAGCCGATCGTGGTGGTGCTCGACAAGACGCCGTTCTACGGCGAGCTGGGCGGGCAGGTCGGCGACACCGGCGAGATCGCCAATGCTCAGTTCCACCTCGACGTGATCGGCGCCCAGATCGACGGGGCCTTTACGCTGCACCGCGGGCATCTCCGCGAAGGGAAGATTTCACTGGGGGCCGTCGTGACCGCCCGGGTGGACGCTCAGCGCCGCCAGGCGATCCGCCGCGCCCACTCGGCCACCCACCTGCTGCATTATGCGCTGCAAAAGCACCTCGGCAAGCACGCCTTGCAGCAGGGCTCGAAGGTCGACAACGATTGGCTGCGGTTCGACTTTGCCAATCCCTCGGCGGTGAGCCCGGAAGAGCAGATTCGCATCGAAAACGAGGTGAATGCCAATATTCTTGCCGGCGAGGCGGTCTGCTCGACCAGCCTGCCGCTGGCCGAGGCCCGCAAGGCCGGAGCGATGATGCTGTTTGGCGAGAAATATCCCGACGTGGTCCGCATGGTCTCCATCGGCGACTTCAGCAAGGAACTCTGCGGCGGCACCCACTTGACCAACACCGGACAGGCCGGCTTGTTCAAGATTATCGGCGAGGAGAGCGTGGCCGCCGGCACGCGGCGGATCACGGCCCTGACCGGCCGGGCCGCCCTGGAGCACGTCCGCCGCCTGGAGACCGCGCTGGGCCGGGCCGCCGCCGTGTTGCGAACGCCGGCCGAGGAAGTGGCCGATCGCATCGAGGCACTACTTAAAGAAGTGCGGCAACTGAAGAAGCAACTGGCTTCCGTCCCCAAAGGCGGCGCCATGAGCATCGACTATCTGCTCGAGCACGCCGCGGAGATCGGCGGGGTGAAGGTGGTGGCGGCCGAAGTGCCGGGCGGGCCGAACGAGCTGCGGCAGTTGATCGACCAGCTTCGCCGCAAGGCCGCCCCCATCGCCGTGCTGTTGGGCAACCGCCAAGACGAAAAAAAGAAGGTCACGCTGATCGCCGGACTGAGCCGCGACCTGGTGGAGCGGGGCCTGAGCGCGGTGGAATGGGTCCGCGCGGCGGCGACCGTTGTGGGCGGCAGCGGCGGCGGACGGCCCGACATGGCCCAAGCCGGCGGCAAGATTCCCGAAAAACTCCCCGAGGCGCTTTCCGCCGCCCGCGACGACCTCGAAAAGCGTCTGGCGACGAAATAGAGCGGTTGTGCAGGAATCGCACAACCTTTTCATCACGAAAACGCGAAAGTGCGAAAACACGAAGAACGGTGTCTTGAGATACCCTTGCCCTTCTCTCGCGGTTTCATCCTTTCGCGCTTTGGTGACTAAAGCCATTAACCGTAACGCCCGTTCAGCAGGAGGTGGCCATGAGCCGAGTCTGTTGCGCGATCACCGTTTGCTCTTGCGTCATGCTCTTGCCGGGCGCGACCGTCTACGCGGCAATAGCCGCCGATGTGGGCCAGCAACCTATTGCTGCACAGGACATTGCCACTTTGGAGCGGCAGTTTCATCACTTACCGGTCGAGGCCCGGCGGCACACCGGGCCGCTCTTCTGGTTGCACGGCGATGAGAGCCAAGGGCGGCTGGAGAGGTACGTCGGCAAGGTCGCCGAAGGGGGCAACGGCTGCTTCACCACCGAATCACGCCCGCACCGCGATTGGCTCGGGCCGGGCTGGTTTCGCGACCTGGGCATCTGCCTGAAGGCCGCCAAGCAGCACAATTTGCAGATGTGGATCTTCGACGAGAAGTGGTGGCCCAGCCAGGGGGTCGGCGGCAAGGTGCCGCCGCGCTACGCGGCCAAGCGGCTGACGGCCACGGCCGTCACGGTCGATGGCCCGCGGGCATTCGAGGGCGAGGGATTTTCCGGCCCGCATTACATCGCCGCCGTGGCGGGCCGCGTGGCGGCCGACGGGAAGATCGAGGGTGAGAGCCTGGTCGACCTTGGGCCGCACATCCGCGACGGCAAGCTCGCTTGGCAGGTCCCGCCGGGCAAGTGGCGGGTGATGAAGTTCACCCACGTCCAGGCGCCTGCCCTGAGCCAGAACGGCCAACTGAGCGTCGACGGGGCCAGCCGGGATTGCGTCGAATGGTTTATAAGAACGGTCTACCAGCCGCACTATGACCACTTTGCCGCCGACTTCGGCAAGACGATCCGCGGCTTCTTCTACGACGAGCCCGAGACCCGCGGCAACTGGGGCAGCGAGTTGAACGCCGTGCTGGCCGAGCGGAACGTCGATTGGAAAAATGCCTATGTCGCCCATGAGTTCGGCCTAAGCGGCCCGGAGCAGGCCGCGGCGAAGTACCAGTATCTCGACGTTTTTGCCGAGGCCTGGGGCCGCACCATGTACGGTGGGATCACCTGCTGGTGCCACCAGCATGGCGTCAAGTCGATGGGTCATTTCATGGAGCACGGCGGGCTGTACCACAACCTGAATTACTGCGCCGGCAACATGATGGCCTTGCAAGGCCACAGCGACCTGGGCGCCATCGACGCCGTGTTCGACCAGTTCGTCATGGGCAAGCGGGTCGCCCGCGATCCGCCCACCTGGCAGACGCCCAAGCTGGCCAGCTCCGTTTCGCACGCTTTTGGCAAGCCCGACGACGTGGCGATGGTCGAGATTTTCGGTGCCCGCGGACAGAGTCTCACCTATTCGGAAATGAAGTGGTGGGCCGACCACATGCAGGTGTCGGGCGTCAATTTCCTGATTCCACATTCGTTCAATCCGCGTTCGCCGTTCGACACCGACTGTCCGCCATATTTCTACAACGGCGGTTTCGAGCCCCGTTGGCCGCTATACCGCGTATTTGCCGATTACACCAGCCGCTTGAGCCTGATGCTGACCGGCGGGCGGCACGTCTGCCCGGTGGCCTTGCTGTTCATGGGTCAGAGTGTTAACGTCGGCCGGGTCATTGGTCCGGAAGATATGACCACCGCGCTCCAGGATGCGCAGTTGGACTGCGACTGGCTGCCGTACAACGTCTTCGAGCGCGACGCCCGGGTGGCCGGCAAGGAGTTGCGGCTCCACGGGGAGCATTATTCCGTCCTGGTGGTGCCTCCGGTGGAGGTCATTCCGCAGGCGACCCTGGCGAAGGCCAAGGAGTTTTTCGAGGCCGGCGGAGTGGTGGTGGGCTATGGCTTCCTGCCGTCGCAGTCGGCCACTTTCGGCCACTCGCCGCAAGAGATTGCCTCACTGTGCGAGGCCATTTGGGGCGGCAACCCTGCGGCGGGTCCGGCATGTTGCCGCAGCAGCCCGGCCGGCGGCCGCTCGTACCTCTTGCCCGAGAAACCCACTCCGGCCGAGGTGCAGGCGGCGTTGGCCGATGCGGGCGTTCACCCCGGTCTGGAGGTCCTCGCCGGAGAAACCAGCGGCTGGCTGCACGTGCTGCACCGCGTCAAGGCCGGGCAGGATGTCTTCTTGATCTGCAACCAGAACCACACCGGCGCCGCCCGGCGGTTCAAGTTCCGCGCCACGGCGGCCGGCCAGCCGGAGTGCTGGGACGCCATGCGGAACGAGATCACCGCAGTCCCATTTGAGCGAACCAGCAGCCAGCAGGTGGAGTTTTCGTTGACTTTGGAACCGCTGGAGAGCGTCTTGGTGGTGTTCCGAGCCAAAGGGCAATCGCGGCCGCCGCGGATCGAAGGCCATGGCAAACCCATCCACGAGCCGATGCTGCTGGTGCGCGATCCGAATCCGCCTCGGGCAACAGCAGCCGAAATTGCCGCAGCCATGAAGAACGACGCCTTGAAGCGGCACCTCGACCCGCGTCATCGCACGCTCAGTCCAATTGCCGCCGCCGATCCTTTCCGGGCGCATTTTGCCATCCCTGCCGCAGTGGATCTGGCGAAGACCCGCGTTTGCCTGGAGATGGACGACTTGCCCGATCAGGCCGCCGCGGTCAGGGTCAACGGCGTCTATGCGGGCGGGGTGATCGGGCGGCCCTTGCGGCTCGACATCAGCCGGCAGCTCACGAAGGGCGGCGGGAACAGCATTGTTATCGAGCCGCGGGCGCCCAAGTCGGCCCAGTTGCAATTCTACCCGCGCGGCGGAGCAGAATAGGGGTTGCCCCGGTGGCATAGCCGTCTCGGCTGTACTCGTTAGCACTATGCGCATGGCCACCCGGGCGTGGCCATGGCCGCCACACACTGGCAGGCAGAATCAGTCTTGTCCCGTTCTCGCCCGCCAACTGTCTCTTGAATCCGATCACGCTCTAGTGGCTGCGCCGCCCCAGTTCTCGATTGGCCCTCTCCCGTTGGGGAAAGGGGACCAAGTGGCGGGAGCGCCGTCAGTCTGGCGGGAGTCCGGGCAGCAGCGCGGCGGTTGGCTTCCGCGGGGTATTGTCGTGGACCAGGATGCCGCGAGCACCGACGAAGTAGCCGTGGAAACCATCGAGGATCAGATTGTAGGCGTAGCCGGCATACGTCGGATCGGTCTCCAGCTTCTCGACGCCCTCGATCCGCACGGCACCGGAGAGCGAGTGGAGACGCTTGCCGACTTCGAGTTGCTTGCACACCCGCCAGCCTTGGCCCGCCACCCAAAATGGATGGCCGGGCGTGGTGACGACGGTTTCGCCGCCGAGGCGGAGTTGCATCCGCGGCCCGGGCTTGCGAACCGTCACCGCCAGGACGGCCTTGTAGGCCAGCTCGCCGGACTCCACCGCTTGGGCCAGCACCAGATCGCCGACCTTCACTTGCTCGATTGGCTGCAAGCCCGTCAGGGTCCAGACCTTGGTGCTGGAAGCGAAACACTCCAGTGGCGTCATGTAGGTAGCGGACGCGAGGAGTTGATCACCGCTATCGACGGCGACATAGCTCTGTTGCGCCTGGTAGTCATAGCGAGGCTTCGTGTCGAGGCTGTACGACTCGTTGTAGTCCCGCCACCACCAGGTCCACCACTTCGTCGGCTCCGACCCCAAGTCGAGATTGGTGGTTCCGGTGAGTGCGGCCAGAACGTGGGCATTGCGGGCCTCAATGGCCCGATTGACCTGAGCCACCTGGTCGCGCATCGCTGCGGCGTCGCGAGCGGCTTGCACCTGCGAATCGGCCAGGTTTAGTTGCTGGGCCGCGGCGACGAGGCCAACCAGCGCGGGAGCATTCGTGAGGATCACGGCGGGCCGGCTCGCCTGCGGACTGAGCGTCAGCGAGACGGAAAAGTCGGCCAGGGCGCCCTCGCGGTAGATCGATCGTCGCGCGATGAGATGTCCCATAGCATCGACCGCATATTGCGTGTTGGCTTCGATGGGCGATTGCAGGACGGAGAGCAGCAAGGGGACGTAATGATCCAGCGGATGCCGTTTCAGGCCTTCGATGGCCGCGGTGCGGACGTCGGCGGAGTCGCAGAGGACCGCATGCCGGACCTGCGACTCGGCCGCCGCCGGGTACGGGTTGTCGCGGAGCATCTGCATCAAGCTCAGCAACATCTCACGATATAACCGCTTGTTGCGGTCGGCGCCGACCTGCTGCCAAATCGCCCGCTCCAAGCCAAGCATTTCTTCCGAGTCTGAGATGTTGGCGATCCGCTGCTTGAGCGTCGTCGTCGGCGGGTCGCGGCGTTCCGCTGCCCTGCGCCACTTGGCCACCCAGGGCCGCCATCGCTCGGTCGCTTGTTTCACCAATCGGATTTTCTGCACCTGCTCCCGGGTGGCCAGCATGCCCTGTTGGGGCTGAAGTCCCAAGGCTTGAATCGCCTCCAGGTTGTTCGGCTGAAGTTGCAGGACCTGCCACCAGTGGGCCCGCTGCTGTTCGACCAGCCCCTTGGCCCGGCACCAGCGGGCGAGCGCGGCTTGATCGGCGGCCGAGTTGCCGGCCGCGTCACGCTTGCTGCGATATTCGGCCAGCCGCCGGTCGCGCTTGGCGGACTGATTGACCTCGGTCGGTGTTTCCCAGCTCTTGCCGACGCGGACCTGCCCCGATTGCCAATGGGCCGAGGGGACGTCGGGCGATTGGGCCAGCGCTTGTCGCAGTTCTGCGTGGCGCTGCTGGTTGTCGCCGGCCAGCTCGCTCTTCAGCGCCGACTGCACGAGGACCTTGGCCGAGGCCTGGTTGGAAATAGCTGCGTGACTGTTCACGGCGCGACCGTCATTCTGAGCGCAGCGAAGAATCTGGCCTGTTGAATGAGGCAACGTAGATCCTTCGCCGACCAACGCGTTGCGTCGGTGCGCGTCAGGATGGCAAGCTTGCTCCCGACCTGTGAACGGTGGCGTCGCCGACTGTGTGCCATCGTCCGCCCAACTACGGGCGATGAGACTGAGGAGAACCACGGCCGGCACGAGAGCCCGCCACCATACAGAAAGGGGAGGTTGCGCCGCCACGATCTGCTCCTTTGCAACAGAAGTGACCGACCGCACCACTCAGCCGCTACGGCGAATGACGCTCTCGTTCTGTCGCCCGATCGTCACACGCTGCCATCCGCACCCCTTGGATTGCAAATGATTATACCCCAATGGAATGGGTTTGACAATCGCCCGCTCCGTTGGATTTGGCATGTTAGTACCGCGGCGGATGAACCTCCCGAAATAGTCGCTTCGCGGCTCGGCCAGGTCCGCTTGCCTCGGGCGGGATCGAGGGCAATAATCGCGGAAGTTTCCTTTCGGGTCCGTTCACGTTCACCCGGAGCGGCGGCATGGGTTTGGTGTATGACTGGTGGCTCTGGCTGTGGAAGCAGATCTCACCGAAGGTCGACAACCGCCGCGTCGAGGAGATTCTGGCCGAGGCCCGACATTCGCTGCCCACCCCGGTGTTCTGGATGTTGGGCAAGGTGCAGCAAGGGAAGACGTCGATCATCCGCGCCTTGACGGGCCGCGAGGACGCCGAAATTGGCAAAGGCTTCCGTCCCTGCACGCGGACCTCGCAGGTCTACGCCTACCCCGACGAAGAAGGTTGTTTCCTGAAGTTTCTCGACACCCGCGGGCTTGGCGAGGTGGGCTATGACCCGGCCGAGGACTTGCAAGTCTTTGCCGGGCAGTCGCACTGCATCCTCGTAGTCGTCAAGGCGATGGACCACGCCCAGCAAGACGTGCTGTTGGCGTTGCGGGCGATCCGCAAAGCCCAGCCGCAGTGGCCGGTGGTGGTTTGCCAGACGACTCTGCACGAAGGCTACGTGGCCGCAGCCGAACACCCGCTGCCGTATCCTTATGCGCAACAGCCGCTCCCCGGCACGGTGCCTAGCGAATTGGCACGTTCGCTGGCGGCTCAGCGGGCCTGGTTTACGGAAGCCCCAGTGCGATTTGTGCCGTTGGACTTCACCTTCGCAGATTACGGGCAGCGGGTGTACGAGCCGAGTGATTACGGGCTCGACACCTTGTGGGAGGCGTTGGAGGCGGCCCTGCCGCTGGGCCTGCGAGAAATGGTCCGCACCAACATCGTCGTCCGCCGGCGCTTGCACGACACCTATTTCGACGCCGCCCACCCGCACATTTTGGTCTATGCGGCCGCGGCGGGCGGGGCTGGGGCGATTCCCCTGCCCTACATCGACGTCCCCGTGGCCCTGGCAGTCCAAGGCAAACTGTTTCACACCCTTGGGGCGATCTACGGCCAACCCATGAGCGCCCAGCAGATGGCCACCATCGCCAGCGGACTGGGGATCGGCTACGCGGCCCGGTTCGGCGTGCGGGAACTGGCCAAGCTGATTCCGATTCCCGGCGTCGGTTCGGCCATTTCGGGCGTGTTTGCAATGGCGAGCACTTATGCCTTGGGAATTGCCCTGTGTGAGTATTTCGGCCACGTCCGCGACGGCAATGTGCCCGATGCCAGGATGTTCCGGAGTTGGTATCGAGAGGCCTTTACCGCAGCGCAGCAGAGGTTTCGCAAACCGCAGGCCGACCCGCTTTCGTCCTCGCCCTCACCCTAGCCCTCTCCCGGAGGGAGAGGGGACCGATTTACGGACCGGATCCTGGAGAAGAACATTTGCCATGACTCGGCGGACCAAGGCCGTCTGGTTGTTCCTTGCGGCGGCGGTGCTTATTGCGGCTCCGTACCTGGCGGTGTTTGCGGTTGGCAGTCTGTGGATGTGGCAGCACGGCTTGATGTGGCTGTGGGCGGTTGGCACCGGACTGCCCACGCTGGCCGGCTTGACTTTGTTGGAATGGGCCCGCCGACTCATGTTTCCGCGGGCGGAAAGCTTGCCGCATCCGCCGGCGGCTTCCAGCGTGACCGGCGAAGCGGCCCGTCTGGCAGTGCAACAGATCTCAGAGCGCTGGCAGGTGGAGGATCCCCCGCTGGATCAGCCGGGCGTGCTGGAAAAGGTGATGCGTCAGGTGGTGGCGGAAGTGCTGGAGAGCGTGGCTCGCCGCTACCATCCCGAATCCGAACAGCCGGTGCTCGAGGCGCCGGTGGCGCGGATTGCCGGCTTGGTGGAGTTGGTGGCCCGCGATTTCCGCCGGACGTTCAGCGAAAACGTGCCGGGAGGCAAGAATCTTACCCCGCTCCAGTTGCTCGCATGGAAGCAGCGGGGAACGCTCCTTTGGCGAATCGGAATCTACTTGTGGCAGCTCAACCGCATCCGCCGGCTGGTGATGCGGCCGGGATCGGCCTTGGTCCAAGAAGTTCAGGACCATTTGGGCGAACAGGCGGCCACCAAGTCGGTGGGCGGCTTGAAGCGATGGGCCATCGACTATTGCGTGACCAAGGCCGGCGACTATGCGATCCAACTCTATAGCGGCGGTTTTGTGCTCGACGAGGAATACCGGCCGCGGGTCTCGGCCGCGGTGGAGACCAGGCCATTCGATCGGGAGCCGCTGCAAATTCTGGTGGTCGGGCAAGTGAAGGCCGGCAAGTCGAGTCTGATCAATGCGCTGCTGGGAAAGCTATCGGCGCCCGTCGATACCTTGCCTGCGACCGGCGCGGTCGGCGCTTATGAGTGCCGGCTGGAGGGCCTGCCGCCGGTAATCCTTCGCGATACGCCGGGTTACGGCGCAGCCGCCGATCGGCAAGGGCCGTTTTCTCGGCTCTCCAACGAGATTCAAGAGTGCGACCTGTTGGTGATGGTCTGTACGGCCCGCTCGGCGGCGCGGAAGGCCGACCGCGAATTATTGCAGCAACTTCACGAGTTTTGCCAGCGCAATCCACAACGAATCATGCCCCCGGTAGTCGGCGTGCTCACGCACATGGATTCGGTGCCGGCGCATCTTATGCCGGAGGCGGTGGCCGCAGTGGCGGAAGACTTGGGTGTTGCGGCAGGGCAAGTGGTCGCGGTGTGTACTCAATGGGGCCGGCTCGCCAACCTGGCCGACGTGCTGGCGGCCCTCCGCCAGCGACTGCCCGAAGCCGAACGCCTGAAGTGCGCCCGCTGTATCCGGCAGATCCGCAGCGAACAAGATGCCGATAAGATCGTCCATCAGATCATCCAGGGCCTGCGGCTGACCGGCGGGTGGCTTACGGCGAAAGGGTAAACGGTGGCGGGAGATTGCGGACGCCGGTTGCAAATGGCCACCACGCCCTTTCAGGGCGTGCCACCCGAGCCCATCGCCTTGGCGGGGCGCTGGAGTGTTGTGCCGGCGACGTAGATTTTCCCTTTGCCAAGCCGCAAGGTTTGCACCTGCACCCGGCGGGCGTCGGCCGCTCGATCAGCCGGCAGTGAGAGCATGGCCACCGGATCGCCGCCGGCCTGCCGCCACTGGAGGTGCAATTGCAGGTTTTGGGCCGCCTGGGTCAGCCAATCGAGAACCTGCCGCAAGGGGACCGGCAGCAGGCCCGCGCGGGCACGGACGATCCGCAGCGCCAGTACATTGGGCTCGGGAAGGTAGGGCTCGACGGTCAGGCTCACCACGCTCCAGTAGTGATTTGATTCGGCCAGGCAGGCAACGGTGACCTGGTTGCGAGTGATGGACACCCGCGGATTGCGGAGTGTGGGCGGCAGGGCGTTGGGATGATTCCGGACCAGGTCGACGGCCAGCCAGCCGTTGATCTCGTCGGCAGTGAACAATGCCTTCCAATCGCCCTTCTCCTTCATGGCCCCGTCGAGGGCAGTCGCCTGTTGGAGCATGCGGTGGCTGGCATCCTCCTGGGTCCGCGGGTCGATCGCCACCGCCTGGCGATAGAAGGCGGGCACATAGTGCGAGGCCGCGTAGAGCGAGAAAATCACGATGACGAGGACTAGCAAGAGTCCGCAGGCAACCAGTAGCAGGACGGCTCGTTTCGACATGGCCTTCACACGAAGCGCAGCAGGGCGTAATTCTTTTTTCCCGTGCGGAGCACCATGATCGACTCGCTGGCCAGATGGCTGGCCACCAGTTGGATTTCCACCCCCTCTGCCCGGCGGTTGTTCACGTAGGCCCCCCCCTGAGCAATCAGCCGGCGGGCCTCGCCCTTGGTCTTACACAGGCCGGCGGCCACGAAGGCCTCGACAATCGGCAAACCGCCATCGGCAAGCCGATGGCGCGGGAGCTGCTTGCTGGGGACGTCGGCAAAGATGCCGGCCAACTGGGAGTCGTTCAACTGGCTGATCTCGTCGCCAAAAAAGATCCGGGTTGCCCGCTGGGCGGTGTCCAGCCCTTCCTCGCCGTGGACCAGCCGCGTCAATTCGTCGGCCAGGCGGCGCTGCCCGCCGCGCCGGCCCGGATCGGCCTGGTGCTCAGCCAACACCGCCTCGATCTCTTCGCGCCCCAGATCGGTGAAGAGCCGCAGGCAGCGGCCTACGTCGGCATCGTCGAGATTGATCCAGTATTGGTAGAATTGGTAGGGGCTGGTCTTTTCGGCCGACAGCCAGACGGTGCCCGACTCCGTCTTGCCCATCTTGCTGCCGTCGCTCTTGGTCAGCAGGGGAAAAGTGAGGCCGTAGAGCTGGACGCCGCGGAGCCGCCGGGCGAGATCGATACCGGCGGTAATATTGCCCCACTGGTCGCTGCCGCCGAGTTGCAGTTCACAGCCGTAGTGTTCGCTGAGGTACACGAAATCGTAGGCCTGCAACAGCATGTAGCTGAACTCGGTGTAGCTCAAGCCGACGTCGGCCCGCTCCAGCCGGGTACGCACCGAATCTTTGGTCAGCATCACGTTGACCGGAAAGTGTTTGCCCACGTCACGCAAGAATTCGAGATAGCCGAACCGGCCCATCCAGTCGTAATTATTCACCACTACGGCGGAGTTCGGCCCGCAATCGAAATCCAGGAAGCGGCGGAGCTGCGGCTCCATGCCGGCAACGTTGGCCCGCAGCGACTCGACGGAGAGGAGCTTGCGCTCTTCGCTCTTTCCGCTGGGGTCGCCGATCATACCGGTGGCCCCGCCAATGAGCGGAATGGGGCGATGGCCGGCCTGTTGAAACCGCCGCAGCACCATCAGGGCCACCAGGTGCCCGACGTGCAGGCTATCGGCCGTCGGGTCAAAGCCCGCGTAGACCGACCGCGGCTTCTCGGACAGCATCCGCGGCAGCTTGGCGTCGTCGGTGGTTTGCTGGATCAGTCCCCGCCATGAGAGCTCGGCAAAGATATCGGGCATGATGCTTGGTCGAAATGATGAGACTACCGCCACAGGTCATTATCGGCAAAGGGGTGCAGCGGGCCGGCCATCCGCGGTTTGGGCAGGGCCTTCAGGGCGTGTTCCGCCAGCCGCAGGTCTTCCTGGGTGGTGATTTTTAGGTTCAACGGCGAGCCGGGCACCACGCTCACCGGATGCCCGAGGCCCTCGACGAGTTGCGCGTCATCGGTGGCATGCGCGCTGCCGCGTTGGGCATAGGCTTCCAGCAGCAACTGACGGCGAAAGACTTGCGGGGTCTGCGCCTCCCAGAGCCCTTCGCGGGAGACGGTTTCCTGGATGCGGCGTTGGGGGCCGACGCGCTTCAGCGTGCCCGAAATGGGAACGGCGACAATGGCCGCCCCGCTCTTCTCCGCGGCGGCAAAAACCTCGTCGATCCAGGCGTCGGTCAGGCACGGTCGGGCCGCATCGTGTACACAGACGTAATCGGCTGCCGGCTTGACGCGGGCCAAGGCGGCGGCCACCGAATCGGCCCGCTCGGCCCCGCCGTCGACCACCTCGATCCCCAGAATGGCAATATTCGCCGAGAACTTGAAGGTGAACTCGCCGCGAT
Source organism: Planctomycetota bacterium (assembly GCA_021784975.1). Lineage (GTDB taxonomy): Bacteria > Planctomycetota > Planctomycetia > Pirellulales > Thermoguttaceae > JAJYGU01. The sequence goes on along the minus strand of JAJYGU010000019.1, from coordinate 6,304 downwards.
CCTCGGGTGAAATCACCAGAATCGTCTGTACTACATCGTTACGACTCAAGAATCGCTCAGCCGAATGCAGCCAGACCGCTTTGTTGGCCAACGGCGCGAAGACCTTCTTGTAGCTCTTGTCCTTGAAGCGGCTGCTGCGTCCGGCAGCCGGCAAGATGACCGCGAACTTGGCCACGTCCAAGCGTCCTTTCCTCTCCCTAGCCGGCCTGTTTTTGCAGCCAGTCGGAAACGTTGTCGCGCAACCTGGCGGCTGCCGCCTCCACGTCGGCCGCCTGGGACTCCTTGCTATTGAGGACGTCGAAGATGTCTAAAAGGAACCCCTGCAACTGGCCCAGCGAGTCTTTTTGCGGGCCTTCGGCCACCGAGAGGATGCCCTTGTGGGCGTCGTCCTTCTCTCTACCCTGCACCGCCAGCAGGATGGAGCCGAGCCGGGCGCTCAGCGAGCGTCGCACCAGCGCCAGATCGCCTTTGCCCTTACTTGCCCGCAGGGCGTCGTCGCAGACCTGCACAATCAATTGGCCAAGGGCATTGGCAGCGTCGGCGGCATTGATCCCCTTAGCAACGTTGTAGTTGAGCCGGCCGAGGGCCTTGGCGGCCAGGCAGCGGGTGGTTAACGACAGCTCTCGGCCAACCAAAAGGCTCAGGTCCGCTTCGCCAAGGTTGGCCAGCAGAGCTTTGAAGACTTCACCGTTTTCGCCCGGCGAGCCCAGCCAGCCGAGCGTCTCAATGGCTTGACCGCGAATCCAGACCTGGCCGGGGGCGGTGAGCGCCGGCGAGACGCCTGAGGCGAGCAGCTTGAGCATGGCGGTAGTCAAGGTGTTGCGGGCGGCATCGTCGTTGATGCCCGCCTCGGCGTGGCGCAGGATGCCGGCCATGGCTGCCGCCCGCACCGCATCGCGGTGCTTGGTGTCTGCGACGATGCGGATCAGCACCGGCAGGGCTTTTGCATAAGGCTTCGACTGGCCCTCCTCATTAAGCTCCCCGATCATCAACGCCGCGTTGACTTGGGCAAAGGGATGGTAGTTGCCGTCAATCAGCTCGGACATGAACTGCAGCACCATCGCGCTGAGGTAGTCGTGGATTCCGCCCCGAGCGGCGCCAAGCTCTCGACGCAATTCGCGGCGAAAGTTGAGCAGGGTGAATCTTTCGCTGCGCGGGGCGAAGCGTGGGGCCGCATAGTCCAGTTGAGTCCAACGCGGCAACGCATAGCTCTTGTAGTAATTGTCGATGGTATTTTTGTCGGCGTCGCTGCCGAAGTTGGCAGGGTTGCTCGTGATGATCTTGGCGACATCACGCCGTAGTTGAAATGGCGGACGCTTTTTATACTCCGGGTCGATCGGTTTTTCGGCATACTGCGGACTTTGAGCGGCTTCCGTGCCGGGTGCCACCGCAGGGGGGCTGGCCGCGTCAGCGGCGTCGGCTGCCTGCCACCGGTCTGCTCGAGGCAAGCCGCCCAAACCGCTCAGCGCGACCATGCTCATCAGCCATCCCGCCCGAAGTCCGAGCCGTCGGGCTGCGGGCCCACCGTCAATTCGTCGGGCTTGAGACGTAACCATCAGTCGTCTATGGGCTTCCGTTGCTGCGTTCACGAAGAGACCTATACCTACTAGGCTACCCGCCGAAAGGTAGCCCTGTCAAGCATCGAGAGAAAACGATAGCCTAAGGGGGGAGGACGGCCGATTATGACGCTCTTGTACTGCTCGCCCTGTTTCCTGGACCATGAAACAGGAGACCATCCGGAGCGGGCAGCACGCATAGCCGGGATCCCGCGGCGATTGGAAGAGGCGGGCCTGTGGGCGGAGTGCGCCAAGCCCGATTACTCTCCCGTCTCTCGGCAGCGGCTGACGCGCGTCCATACTGCCGCCTATGTCGATCAGGTGGGACTGCTGGCGAAGTCGGGCGGGGGTTACATGGATGCCGAGACCATCGTCAGCCCGGCCAGCTTCGATGTGGCCCAAAAAGCCGCCGGGTGCGTCTGTGACGCCGTGGAGCGGCTGGTCCGTGGCGAAGACACTCAGGGGCTGTGCCTGGTCCGCCCCCCGGGGCATCACGCCACGGCAAACCGGGCCATGGGGTTCTGCTTGTTCAACAACGTGGCCGTGGCGGCCCGGCTGGCCATCGACGCGCTGCACCTCGACCACGTGCTGATCGTCGATTGGGACGTTCATCACGGCAACGGCACGCAGGCCGCCTTCTGGTCCGACCCGCAAGTCGGCTACCTGTCGATGCACCGTTGGCCCTTTTACCCCGGCACCGGCGACTCCGACGAGACGGGCGAGGGGCGCGGCCTGGGAACCACCCTGAATCTGCCGATCCGCTACGGTACGCCGGCCGGCTACCAGCTCCGGGTCTTCGGCGACCGTCTGCAAGAGTTCGCCGCCAAGATCAGGCCGCAACTCATCCTGATTAGCGCCGGCTTCGATAGCCACCGGCTCGACCCGATCGGCGATCTCGGCCTGGAAACCGAAGACTTCGCCAGCCTAACGAACATGGTCCTGGACGCGGCCGAGGCCCACGCCGGCGGCCGGCTGGTGAGCGTGTTGGAGGGCGGCTACAACCCGCCGATTCTAGCCGACTGCGTGGCCGCTCATCTAAGTCAGATGCTCAAGCGAAATCGCAGTCTACACCAAGAAGACCAAGCGGGTGGCGGATGTTGAAAGCGGTCGCGTGGATCGGCGGCAGTCTGTGGGTGGTCACGCTCTTGGCCTCGGCGGCCTGGGCTCAAGTCGGCATGGGCGGTCGAGGCGGCGGAGGACGCCCGCGCGGAGGGCCGCCGGACAACCGCTCCTCGACGCCCAGCAGCTATTACCGCGGGACCACGCCCCCGCCGCGCCAGGCAATCCTGACCCCGCACTGCGGACAATATCTGACCGACGGGCATTGTTACGAATTGGTGCTGACCATGTCGCAGGCGCGGATCTACGTCTACGACAAGTCGCTCAACCCCCAGACCGCCCGCAACCTGCACGCTCAACTGTCGTTGCAGGTGCCCGGAGAGCGAGACATTCGCCGAATTCCCTTCCAGTACGCCCCTCTGCCTCCCGGGCTGGCAGTCCAAGATTGCGTGGTGGCCAACTTCGATTTTGGGCAATTGGGCGACCAGGAAGTGCCGCTGACGATCGCGATGTTCGACCTGCCGGGGCGATCACAGCCGACTACCTCGTTCACGCCGCTCTTTACCAAAGACGCCATCCGGCCCTATGTGGCCGAGGTGGCCCTGACCGAGGCAGACCGAGCCGGCGTGCTGCGGCAACGCGTCTGTCCGGTGAGCGGCGACGTATTGGGCAGCAAGGGCCGCATCGTCAAGTTGCTAATCGGCGAGGTTCCGCTCTACGTCTGCTCGCAGGATTGCCTTCGCGCCATTCGGCAATCGCCGCAACAGTACCTGCCTCATCCTCCGCTGGCGCCGGCTGCGCCCTTTTCACCGGGGCCCGGCGGACGGTGAGAAGGCGTGGAAACCGCCGAGAACCGACTAGGACACTTAAACCTGGAGGGTTTACGATATGACGAGTGAATCGTTGGAACTGGCCGATCGGGCGGCGGCGGCCGAGGCAATCCGCCGCATGGGCGAAGACGACCTCCGCTTCCTGAACCGCCTGATCGTCGAGCGGCTCAAGCTCATCCACCAGGCGCGCAGCACAGCCATGCTGGCGCATTTCAGCGTGGGCGATCGGGTGAGCTTCCCGACTTCCGCCGGCGAGCGGAAGAGCGGCATCATCTTTCGGCTGAACAAGAAGACGGCCAGCATCCGCACCGACGACGGCCAGCAATGGAACGTCCACCCGGCGTACCTGATGCCCACCAGCCCCGACATTATTGAACTGCCGGATCAGCGTCATGCTTGAGATACGCCAACTTGAGCTTCAGTCAGAGACACTGCCCGCAATCCGCGACACCCAATTGCCAAAGCTACTGTCGAGAAAGATTGCGGTCGAGAACGCCGAAAGACTGTTGAAGGACCCCATGTGATGGCCGACATCGAACTCACTCAGGCCGAGGCCGACGCTCTGATTGCCATAGAAAAGGTTCGAGAGAGCGACGACCAGCCGGACTATCCGGGCTTGGGCGGAAATGTATGTGTGCCGTTGGTGTCCGCGGACAAAAGGGAGCATTTCTTGCTCGACGTGAGCAGAGGCAGAATCGACTTGCTCAAGGGGAAATATCAGAACCGCGGACGCCATGTGATTGTTCTTGTCCGCTTAGACTTCGGCGGCGCACCGCATCGGAACCCAGACGGGCAGGAAATCGCCTGTCCGCACCTCCACTTGTACCGCCACGGATTCGGCGACAAGTGGGCGACGCCCGTTCCGCACGACCGCTTTACCGACACCGCCGACCTGTGGCTGCTGCTCAAGGATTTCATGCGGTTCTGCAATATCACGAAGCCGCCAGTCTTCCGCAGAGGAGTATTCGCGTGATCCAGGAGATTCAAAGACTGCTCGACCAGTATGTTGCGTGGCTAAAAGACAAGACCACGTTGCGACAGGTGGCCGACTGGGTTGAGATCACGACACCGTACCTCGATCGCCACAACGACTACCTCCAAATCTATGCAACACGCAAGGACCACGGCTATGTTCTGACCGATGACGGTTACACGATCGAAGACCTGGAGCAATCCGGCTGCAAATTGGAAAGCCCCAAGCGACAGGACCTGCTGCGAATGACGCTCAACGGTTTTGGGGTTCGCCTCAATGAGAACGCTCTGGAGATTCCTGCGTCGGCAGACAATTTTGCCCTCCGCAAACATAGTCTCATCCAAGCAATGCTCGCGGTGAACGACATGTTCTACCTTGCAACCCCCACAGTGGCCAGTGTTTTCTACGAGGATGTCGTAGCGTGGCTGGACATTTGCGAAGTCCGCTACACACCGAAGGTGAAGTTCACGGGACGGACTGGGTACGACCACCTTTTCGATTTCGTCATCCCGAAATCCCGCCTCCAACCAGAACGAATTCTCCAGACAATCAATCGCCCCAGTCGTGAGACCGCCCAAGCAGTCGCTTTCGCGTGGATTGATACGAAGGAGGTTCGCCCCAAAGACTCGAAGGCATACGCCCTTCTGAATGATTCCGAACAACCAATTTCCGCTGCTGTTTCCGACGCTCTGCGCAACTATGACGTTACGCCGCTGGCTTGGAGCAATCGTGAGTCTATTCGACAGGAACTGGCTGCATGAGAAATGGACACGCGAGTGACTAAGCCTGAGAGGTTGAGCGGTGCGCAAGCCTAACGTGGCGCAAATTATAGCGAGGGCCGAGCGATGCAGGTTGAAGTACACGTTCTGTTTGCCGCACCAAATGAGACCGCCCTGGGCTTGCAGGCAAGGGCAACCATCCGGCCGAACTTCGGTTCCTTGATGGTGTGACCGATGCCAAACTCATAATCGGTGAGGTCCAATGGTCCCTTCGCCGCCTTCACCAACAACTCCTCAAGCCGGTAGCTCTGTCCGATGGCATCCTCGTGGAAAGACTTCACGATCAGTTCCAAGCCAAAGAAGCCGACGACCAGGACCAGGGCGGCAAGAATCACCGCCCATGAACCGGCGGAAACCCCAAAAGCGATGATCGCGGCATTAGCGGTGAGGGCCCAATTGCGGATGAACCACAGTTGTCCGTCGGCTTTGTCGATAAACGCCAGCGTTTTGTCGTAGTCGAGTCTGAGAAGTTCTTCAGCCTTCTTCGGATCGTCGATTGTCATACTGGACCTCGGCAAGCACGGTCACCTATCGAGCGAACCGCAACCACTCCTTGCACCACTTAGCAATTATAACCCGCCGGTCCCTCACTGGGCAAACGGCCTGGTCTCCGAAGGTCCTAAGAAGGGTTGCTGTCAATGGTACTGCATCTACGACGTTACCAGTCCTGCAATTTGGGCCACCGAGGCTGTGCCGGTGGTGCCCAGTTGATGGATCACGATCGAGGCGGCAGCGTTGGCCAACTCCAGGGCCTCGGCCAGCGAGGCCCCCGCCGCCAGGGCTGCCGTCAAGTTGGCGGTGACCGAGTCGCCCGCCCCGACAATGTCGATCTCGCCGCGGACCGGCAGGGTCGGCAAATGGACCAGTTCGCCGCCGGGCGCGGCCCCCAAGAGCCCCTCTTCCGCCAAAGTGACAAAGACCTCCCGCCCGTGGCGCTTGGCCAACTCAGCGGCGGCCTGCTTGGTCTCGTCGAGGCTCTCCGGCGCCGACTCACCGAGGAGCACCCCCAGTTCACAGCGATTCATTTTGAGGCAGACCTTGGGATAACCGCCCAATCCGCGGCGGCTGTCGGCCAGAATCCGCAACTCCGGCCGGCGGACGGCAATT
>JAJYGU010000382.1:424-19415 GCA_021784975.1 Planctomycetota bacterium | reverse complement strand
TAGAATGGGCGACGCAACGCAAGAGATCCTTGAATGCGAATTTGCCCCGCGCTGGCCCGCGAACGACAAAACCGGGCCAAGCAAGTGGTTACGCCATCAGAAACTGGCTACTTGCGGAACCGCTGGGCGAGGAGGCCTATTTCTCGAACAGGCTCAGCAGGGCATCCATCAGCGAGCTGTTGACCGAGAAGGAGCCGTTCCAGCTCCACATGTTTCGCGTCAGGTCGTAGATGACCATGCCGCAAAGCATCAGCATCAACACGCAGCCCACCAGAGCGGCGATCTGCAGACCAGTATAGGGCGCCTCCGGCAAGAGAGCAGCCGGCCGCACCGCCGCCACGCTTTCGGGCAGGGCCCTGGGCTGGGCGCCGAAGGTGGCGGTTATGGGCACCGGCGAGCCGGGAGCCAGATCGACCGGCGGCTGGGCGACCAGCTCGTCATCGAGCATGTTGACCCGCGAACGGCTCCCACCGCTAATCATGGTGGCCGAATCGTCGCCCTCCGTATCCAGGGCGATCACCTGCGAGCCGCTTTCCGATTCCTCGGTGTCGATGGCCTCTTCCAGCGGAGTCAGCAAGAATTCGTCGTCGGTTTTCAACCGCTTGCGGACGCCCGTCTTCACCGATTCGCCGGTGGCTAACTCCTCTTCACCCAATGCCAGCGAGTCGTCGCCGCCGGCCAGGTCGGGTGGGGCCTCCAAGGAAATGCCGCTGTCGGCCGGGTCGACCAGCGAGATGCCGCTGTCGCCGCCGATGGTCACATCGCTGCCGGGATCGCTGCCGCCGAGCACCAGATCGTCTTCCCCCAGTTTCTCGCCGGCCAGTTCGACTTGCGAATCGCTTTGGCTGCTTCCGCTGCCTTCCACCTGGAGTCCCACCGAACTGTCGGCCAGGCTCACGTCCTCGTCGAGCATCAGGTCGAGGTCTTCAAACTGGGCCACCTTCGAGTCGATCTTGGCCTTCTTGGACGAGTCTTTCTGGGAACCAGAGGCGGGCTCTCCGGCCAGGTCGATTCCGCTATCCAGCAACCGGCCGCTGCTTTCGCCGCTAGCCGCCTTGGCCGGAGGAGGCGTCTTCACATCGCCGGCGAGGTTGATCCCGCTGTCGGCCAAGCCGAGATCGCTTTCCGAGGCCTTTTGCACGGGCTCGCGGCGACCGATGGCGGTGCCGGTGGCCGCGATTCCCGATTGGCCCAAGTTGATTCCGCTGTCGGCCAGGCGGAGACCGCTTTCCGAGGCGTTTCGCCCGGACTGGTCGCGGCCGATGACCGTGCCGGTGGCGGCGATTTGCGACTCGCCCAGCTCGACCTCGCTCAAGAGCACGTCGGCGCTGTCATCATCGCCCGGCGGCAGCGGGGCCTGGGCTTGTCGTTCCTTGGCCATCCGATCGATGTCTTCCGCCTTGAACTTCCATTCGCTGCCGTCGCGGTAGCCGTAGAGCTCGCGGTGTTCCAGCATCTTTCGGACTTCATCCTCGCCGACGCCGAAAATGGCGGCCGTTTCTCGAACGGTATAGTACTTTTGGGCCATAACCCTCTCGCTGGGCTTACTTGGGTTGCGACATCGATCGAATTTCGGTGGGCGTAGGCTTGTCGGTGTTCCACTCCATCATTTGCAGGTCCCAAGAGATGTTTCGGACGCTCTCGAGGGCAATTTTGCCGGTGGCCGATTCGATGCGATAAACGCTCATCACCTTCTGCCGCGGGTCGATCACCGTCAGGAGTTGGCCGCCCTTCTCGCCGGCTGGAGACGAGACCACGACCAGTTCGCTGCCGGCCGCCACCGCCGGGGGCGACGTCCCTTGGATCGAAGACGCGAGCCGCCCTGCCTGCTGGGCAAAAATCCGGTTGTTGCGTCCGACGAAGCCGACTCCCGCAATCACCAGTCCTAAGCACACGAGGGAGCCCAATATTGCACGCTTCATAAGTCACCTTTCCAGATTACTGGGACAGGAAACTTGGGCTCCCAACGTCCATTGTAGAAGCCGAGGTTTCCGATGCAAGGATAATCCACCAGTGTGAAACGCAAGGCCGACCTTTACTAAGCTGAAGAACATCACCCCCCCAACGGCCGGTACTTTTTCCGCGTCGGTTGATGGCATCGCCGCCAGTGACGGTCGTCGTCTCCTTTCTGATCGCGAAAGCGCGAAAGGATGAAAACGCGAAAAGAGAGGTCCTGCGGCACGCCAGTCGGCGCTTCGCGTTTTCGCGTCTTCGCGACGAAAGGGGGGGCGGCGCGTGGTTCGTTACGAATCTCGGGGAGGGGTGTGGAACGAGGCCTGCAAAATCTGCCGCATTTCAGCGACCACTTTCGGGTGATCCTTGAGCACGTTCTTCTCTTCGTGCGGGTCGGCCTCAAGATCGTAAAGCTGAGGCCCGAGACCCGGATTGGTCCCCCAGACGTTCTGAAAGTAGTGCCACTTTCGCGTATGCACGGCGCCAAACTTATCGAAGCCGGACACCACGAAATCCCGCAGTTTTCCCCCCGCGGTGAGTTTCCACAGATCGCCTCCGTCGAACTCCAGATTCGTCTTTACGCCCAGCAACGAGAGGAAGGTCGGGGTAAAGTCCAGGTGGCTGGCCAGCCCGGCGATCCGCCGACCGCGGAAGGCCCCGTTGGGGTGGCGGATGATGAGCGGCACGTGAGCAATGCAGGAATTCAGGAGCTTGGCTTGTTTTTGCACGCAACCTTGCTCGCCGAGGTGCGTGCCGTGGTCGCTGCTAAACACGATGACGGTGTTCTCCCAAAGCCCGAGCCGCTTCACCTCGTCAATCAGGCGGCCGACGCAATAGTCGCTGAAAGTGACTTCAGCCGCATACAGGTCGCGGAGGACGGGGAGATCGTCGTCGCGGATATCCCGGCGGCGCACTCCGTAGCCAAAGATATACCGCTCGAAGGGATACTTCTGGCGGTATATTTTCTGGAATCGCGGCGGCGCGTCCCAAGGCTCGTGGGGGTCAAACATATCGACGAAGAGCATGAAGGGCTTGCCGTTGTCCTTGTTCTCCCGCAGCCACTGGGCGGCGGCGGCGCACGACTGGGCGCAGAAGTAGTCGTCCTCCCCCTTGCGGTCCTTGGTGTTCAGCAGGAACTGGGTTACGCGCTCGCGGTAGTAGTCGTTCAACAGGTGCCGCGGCACATGCTTCTCCGGGTGCACCGAGCCCCGCGGCCCGCTGACAAACGGATCCGATTCCTGTCCGCGGATCCATTGCCAGCTCGAAAAGCCCTCATGGAAGTTCATCCCCGGGGCAAAGTAGTGCGGCGTGTCGGCGATGAACCCGGTGGTGAACCCCGCCCGTCCCAGGATCATCGCCAGGGTGATATCGTGCTTGCGGAGCGGCACCCATTTGACCGGCTCGGGCAGGATGCTCCTGCCGGTATGCATGACCCGCCGCACCGGAATGGTAGGCAGCCCGTCGGCATAGCAATTGGTAAAAGACACCCCTTCCTCGGCAAAACGGTCGAGGTGGGGTGTCTCGATCCGCTGGTTGCCGTTGCAATGCAGGTGGTCGAAGCGGAAGGTATCGCAAATGACCACCAGCAGATTCAGGCCGTTCGGCTTGGAGGCCTCGATGGTTTGGGGGAGCCGTTCCTTGCTGAGCAGGCCGGTGAACTCGGGCCGCTTCTTCTGCGGCGGTTCCGAGGCGCCGGCCAGAAGCGGCCCCCCGGCGGCCATGCCGGCCAGCGCGCCGGCAAACGTTCTGCGAGTAATCGAATTCGTTTGGGGATCCATGAGCGTTCTTCCTTTCCGAAAAATGCTTTGGCGCTTTGTCCTGAACCGCCAATCGACGCGAAGACACGCGAATGACGGGAAATGGCCGGATTCATTCGCGTTTCTTCGCGTCTATTCGCGGTTCCCGTCATCCGCGAAGCGGCGCCAAGGCACGCAAATGAGTCCAGTCATTGTAATGCCTTGGCGGAGGCAAAGCGATCCCCTTTTGCACCTTAGTGACCTGCAAAATGTAGCTCTCGGCCTCGCTCGGCGGCCGGATGACAGTACCGTAGTAACGCATGGGAATAGCGTTCTCCCCTCTCCCGCCTGCGGGAGAGGGGCAGGGGGTGAGGGCTGTAGGATATCACGTCAGATCATTATCGACCAGTGCGACGGCCGGCAATCGGGCCGCGATTTGCGTCACGCACCCGTACGTGGCCGGCGGAAAAGCCGCGCGACGGCAATCACGATTGCGACGGTCCACGGGGGAACCAGCAAGAATGCGATGAATTCGGGCCGCCGCCAGTGAGCGCTACCGCACTTGCCAAAGCCAGGCAAGATATCAAGCGATGTAATGACCATCCAATAGACAATGCTGCCACCCGAAACCACAAACAGTGCCGTCACAAATCTACACGGCAAGACCCTCATCACGATATAGCTGCATCCAACATAGCTGTCTACCCGGGCACCTGCAAGACACCCTCCGAGCCGGCGCGGGCGCGGGATACGCCTTGCCCACACTGAAAGGCGCGGCGGGGGTTAACGAGAGGGTCGTTCACGACCCTTTCCGCGCAAGCGGTATTCGGCCCGACGTTTACGTCGGGTCTGCCGGCGCTTCCGCTCGGTTTCTGTGTCAACCCGGTTTACCTGGCTCCTCGGGTTTCGGCCACCAGGAGTCACGTGAACGTGACTAACGTGCGCAGCACCTTGGCCGTAGCAGGCGCGCCCATATTACCCGCCGTCAACGGCGGGCCGATTACCGTCTTCGGCGGGAAGCCCGATAAATCGGGCTAAAGTCTAGAAACGGATGGTGCATCAGCACGCAAGTCGTGGCGCGCGCTGCGCCGGCTGTCGCTCTCACGCCCCGGCGATGGTCCGTCCGCCGTCGACCGGTAGACACACGCCGGTGACGTAATCGTTTTCGGCTAGGAACACCACCGCCTGGGCGATGTTCTCCGGCCGGCCGGGGCGCTTCAGCAACGTGCCGGCCACCGCCCCTTTGACCTCGTGCTCGGCGAGGTTATCCGGCAGCATAACCGGTCCGGGCAGGATGCAGTTGACGCGGACGGCCGGATTTCGCCGGGCCAGCTCGATCGCAAGTGTGCGGGTAATGGTCGGGATGCTGCCCTTGCTCGCGAAATAGGCCGCATAGTTTGGGTAGGGTCGGGCGGTGGCCCAATCGCCGATGGTGATGATCGAACCGCCTTCCTGCTGCCCGGCCATCATCAGGCCGGCCCGCTGGCAGCACAAGAAGACACCCAAGGCGTTGACCTCAAAGTGCCGCCGCACGTCGGCCGCGGTCACCTCTTCCAGCGGCTTTTCTTCCCAAATTGCGGCCGAGGCGACCAATACGTCCAGCCGTTGGAAGGTGGCGGCGACCTGTTGGAACAGCCGGTTGATCTCCGCCTCTTGGGCAAGGTCAGCCTGGAATGCCGCCGCCTGGACGCCCTTGGCTTGCAGTTGTTCGACGGTTTGCCGGGCCTCGTCTGCGGAGCGATGGTAGTGAAGGGCGATGCGGTAGCCCCGCTCGGCCAGGGCCAGGGCCACGGTGTTGCCGATGCGGCGTTTGCCGCTGCCAGTGACTAGCGCGACTGGTGCGGATCGGGCAGACATCAATTCCTCCACTGGGCAATATACTTTTTCAACGACGAGCGCCAATCCGGCATCGGCGGGCCACCCAGGCGGTGATAACGGCCGGTGTCGAGCACGCTATACGCCGGCCGGGCCGCCGCGGCGGCATAATCGGCGGTGGTGATCGGACAAACCTTCACCTCCATTTTCGCCAGCCTGAAGACATCTTGCGCAAATTCGCACCAGGCGGTCTGGCCGCCGTCGGTTACGTGATAAACGCCCCACGGCGCCGGCTGCCCGTTCGCCGCGCCGGCCAGCCACAGGACTGCCCGCGCCAGGTTCGGCACGTAGGTGGGCGTGCAATATTGATCGGCAACCACTCGCACCTCCGCTCGCTCGCCGCCGAGCCGCAGCATGGTCTTGACGAAGTTCTTCGCCCGCGGATCGGACGGCCGGGCGTACAGCCCGCAGGTGCGGACGATGATGTGCTTGGGGTGCCGGGCAGCCGCTTGTTCGCCTGCGAGCTTGCTCCGCGCGTAAACGCCCTGGGGCGAGGGAATATCCTCTTCTCGCCACGGCCGCGGCTGGGGCGGCGCCGCCCCGAACACGTAATCGGTGCTGATTTGGACCAGTGGGCAGTCCAATTTGCCGCAGGCCGCGGCCATCCGTTCGACGGCGATGGCATTGACTGCCCGACACACCTCCGGCTCGCTTTCCGCCCGATCCACTTGCGTGTAGGCGGCGCAGTTAATCACCAGCTCAGGCCGTAGCCGAAGGAGCGTGTCGGCGATCCGCGAAGTGTGGCGGAGATCGAGCGCGTCGACATCCAACCCGATCGCCATAGAGCCAAGCTGGCGGCACAACTCTCCGCCCAACTGCCCGCAGACGCCAGTCACGACAACTCGCATTGTCTCATCCCTTGATCTCTTCGGCGGTCCATCGTGCCAACGCGCGATAGTTTTACCAAGGTGGGGAAAGATGGGCAAGCGGCATCATCGCGGCCCGAGCTACCTGCGGGGCTGTACCGAATTCTGTGTGAAACGGTGCGCAGAGGGGGACAGTCCCATTTTTGTGGCCTCCTGCCACAAAACTCGGGACAGTCCCCTACCCGCCGTGCCTGTTGTGGCCCGAAAATCGGGACGGAGGGCCGCCGGGGGGCGCAGTCGGTTTGGGCGGCCTCGCCGGCGGGTCCGACAGCAGCCAAGCGACCATGGCCTGCGTTTCGTCGGTGATCTTGCTCAGCCGCATCAGCCAGGCGGAGCGCAAGAGTCCGATCGCGTCGAAGGCCTCGGCCGGCAGACAGGAGAGGATGCTGTCGGCGATGCGGGCGTTGAGGTCGGCGTTCGGGCTGAGCGGGCCCAGCCCGCAACGGAATGCCGCCCGCAGCGACGCGGTGATCAACGGCCAGGTGTGTCGGCCGCCGGGCAGACGATGGCGCTGCTGCACGTCGTCGGCGAAATCCCTGGCCCGCTGGGGGTCGGCGGCAAACTCGCTCACCTCGTAGTGGCGGGGCAGGTGCCCGATCAGACAGTCCGTCCAGCGCTCGCTACGGCGGCGAAGGCGATTCAGCCGGACCGCGGCTTCGACTGCAATGCCCGGCCCGTGGGCCAGCAGGCTCAACACCCGGTGCCGAGCCTCGATGTGTCCGATCAGCACGCTCCGGGCGACGGGCTCGACGTCGTCGCGGCCGCGTTGGCGATCGTAGGCCGTTAGCAGCGCGGTCCAGACCCGCGTGAGGATTTCGCTGGCGAGGATTTCCTCCATGACGGCACAAGTTGCCGGCCATGTCGCACGACGCCGCTTGCCGCTACCAGTGATTGGCTGCGCCAACGTCTTCAGCCGGCGGGCCCAGCGGTCGAGCCGCACCTTGGATGCGGTCCAGTATTGTTCGATGCCGTCGGCCAAGAGCGGCTCGCGGCGTTCGACCAGTAGCGGCCCGTGGGAGGCGAGGGTCCCTGCCAGTTCAACCAGTTCGCGGACGTGCATAGGCTTCGAGATAGAGCAAAGGCAATGCCGAGAATGAATTACTGAGGGCCATCTGGCGGCGGTTATCGCCATGCCCTTGCTGCACAAGGGCTTACGGAATTCGGCCCCGCACGGGCTGGCGGAAGTTAGAGGAGCAACCGGGAAGCAAAGGGTGCGGCCTGTAGCAAAAAAGCGACATCCGCCGGTCGCCTTGCGACTTGGAGACCGCCAGGCTACTAGGGGGTTCCATGCCGGAATTTTCGGAAAAGTGCTGTGTGCCGACGGGTTGTTGACCGACGCAACCACGGTGCATACAATCCAGCGCTGTTTGCACCACACCGATTGCGCAGGAGGCGCTCCGAGGGCGGAGCGCTCGCCGGTGGCCACTGCCCTGCCGACTGCCGAATGGGTCCGACCCGTCAGAGAGCACCTTCTGGGGCGGCTCAGCGACCGAGTCCGGGGATGGGCCGTCAACGGGGAGGTCCTTCCGGGGGCCGAATTGGCGTCCATCGTGGACGAGTTGCTCACTGAGACCGTACGGATGGGCTGCTCGGATATCCACTTGACTCCCTACAGCGATCGGGTCATCGTGCGGGTGCGAATCGACGGGGCGATGCTGGATGTGTTGCAGCTACCCCTGCCGGCGGGCATGCACATGATCCGCCACTTCAAGGTCAGCGCCGGGCTGGACCCCACTCACAGCTTCCGGCCCAGCGACGCTCGGCAGACCCGCTTGGTCGACGGCCACGAGGTTGATCTGCGATTAGCCTGCGCGCCCTGCATCGCCGGCGAGAGTCTGGCCATTCGTTTACTCAGTCCGCAACGCCTGAAACGCACGGTCGAAGACCTGGGGCTGTGCGAGCCGGAGCGTTGCCCGATCGAACAGTGGCTGGCCGGCAGCGCGGGCATGTTGTTGGCCACCGGTCCTACCGGGAGCGGCAAGACGACCACCCTCTGCGCCCTGCTGCACGAATTGAAGATGACCGATCGCAGCGTGGTCACCATCGAAGACCCGGTCGAGTACCAGATCGACGGAGTGACCCAGATGCAGGTGGATGAGCGGCACGGGTTGACCTTTGCCGAAGGTCTGCGGGCCATGCTGCGGCTCGACGCCGACTATCTGTTATCTGGCGAAATTCGCGACGCCGAAACCGCTCAAGTGGCCCTGGAGGCGAGCACTTCGGGCCGCGTGCTGATGAGCACCTTGCACAGCCGCGACGCCTTCGGGGCGGTCACCGCCCTGCGAAACTGGGGTCTGGCGGACCACGAAATCGGCACGTGTTTATCGATGGTCATTGCCCAGCGGCTGGTTCGCAAGCTCTGCCCGCACTGCCGCCGCCGCGGTGCTCCCAGCGAAACCAGCGTTCAATGGCTAACGGTTCGCGGCCTCCCGACGCCCAAGAGTACCTGGCACGCGGCGGGCTGCAGCGAGTGTCATGAGATCGGCTATGCCGGCCGCACTGGGGTATTTGAGGTCTGGAGTCTGGGCGAGAACGCCTATCATATGATTCTGGCCCATACCGACGAGCGGACCCTGCGCGAAGCGATGGTGGCCGCAGGGCACCGTCCGCTCATCCTGGACGGCATTTCCATGGCGGCCCAGGGAATTATCAGCCTTGACGAATTGCGCTGGTTGGGCAGCCTCTATGTTCCTCCTACTGGCACGCCGGCGGCCAAATTGCTTCAGCAAACGCTGAGCGAGTGAGGCTCGGGCCCACCCGTTCTACAAGCCCGGCTGGTGCCCAGTGCCGGCCAATGTGCTAGAGTAGGGTTGTCGGGGACTGTCCCGATTTTTGTGGCACGAGGCCACAAAAATGGGACTGTCCCCTTCGGCACCGCGTGATGAGATAGCTGATGACTAGTGCCTCGCATCGTTTTCTGGTCGTCACTTTGATTGCCGCCGGGCTGCTTGGCTGGCCCGGCCTGCCGGCGCGGGGGCAATCGTCCCGTGCGGCCTTTGATCCCCGCCGCACGCCTGCCGTCGAGGTCTTCCAGCGCTACAAGGACTCGGTGATTTGCGTGACCGGGCCGGCGGTCTACGGCCGGGGACAACTGAAGCTGGTCGAAGAATTCTTCCAAGGGGCCCGCAACCGCGAGGTCACCAGTCTGGGCAGCGGCTTCGTGGTCCACGAGTCGGGCTACATCCTCACCAATGTGCACACCGTCGAAAAAGTGATCGCCCACTCCGTCACCCTCCGCGACGGCAGGACTTATCCGGCCGATCTGCTGGCCCTGGAGCGCCGGCAGGACCTGGCCTTATTGAAAATCGACGCCGGCCGGCCCCTGCCGGCGGTCAAGTTTGCCCGCGGCGGCGACCTGATGATCGGCGAGCCGGTCATTGTGATCGGCAATCCCTTCGGCCTGCCGTCGACCTGCACCACCGGCGTTCTGAGCGCGGTAGGCCGGGCCACGCGGCCCAATGGGCTGCCCGGCGTTACCTTGCACGACATGCTGCAAACCGACGCCGCCATCAACGCGGGCAGCTCCGGCGGACCGTGGTTTAACGCCCTCGGGCAGGTCATCGGCATCACGGCCGTCAAGCGGATGAACTCGGAGAACATTAGTTTCGGGGTCCCGGTGGCCGCCATCCGTTTCTGTCTGCCCGACATGCTCGACGTGGAGCACCGCTACGGTATTGCCACCGGCCTCGTGCTGCGGCCGTCAGAGCCGGCCCAGGTAGTGGCGGTGGCCGCCGGGTCGCCGGCCGCCCTGGCGGGCGTTCAGCCGGGCGATCTGATCGAGCGTCTCAACGGCGAACCGATCGCCGGCCGTCTCGAGTTCTCGCTGGCCCTGATCGGCCGCAAGCCGCAGGACACGCTGCGACTCGACCTACTCCGCGACGGCAAGCCCGAACAAGTCATGCTTGCGCTCGGCGCTCAACCGAAACCCGACGGGGCCGCACTACTGAAGACTTTCTATGGCCTGACGGCGGTTCCCTTGGACGCGGCGAAGGCGCAGGCTGCGGCCTTGCGGGTGCGGCGGGGGGTGGTGATCACCGACGTGGCCCAAGGGCCGCCCTGGAACTACGACAAGTTGCAGGCCCCGCCCCTGCCCGGCGACGTGCTGGCCCGCATCAACAGCATCCGTCCCCACGACCTGGGCGACGTCGGTCTGGTCTTGGAACGTATTCAGCCCGGGCAAGCTGTGAACATGGTCTTGCTCCGCCGCAGCGGCGAACTGATGACTCGGGTCGATCTCATGGTGGTCGCCCCGCGGCGTGCGGGCAGGCCGTAGCGCAGGTTTGATCCCCTCTCCCTCGGGGAGAGGGCTAGGGTGAGGGGAACAAGAGCAAGGGCGGAGTTCCGAAGGCGGAAGGTCAGAACACGTCCCGCTTCCCTCCCGGAAAGAGCCGGATGAGGCCACTGCGAGGTTCCCCTCTCCCTCCGGGAGAGGGCAGGGTGAGGGCAGAGCGATCGAAAGCCGAAAGCGGAAAGTGAGAGCCGAAGGCGAAGCGGCGAAAACTGAAAGCGGCTGAGTGGCATGCCGTCGTGCGGCGCGAGCCGCAGTTCGTTATGGCGGACGCTCCCTCCATGCTCACCCTCACCCGATGCTTCGCATCGTGAGAGCATGCCACCGTCGCGCACAAAGAGGACTGACCAAAATCGTTCTGACCCCTTGCATGGCCCCTGTGGTGCGGTCTTTTGTGGCCCCGACGGCTCATCTGGCAAGTTGGTATATGGCAGGTCGGTAACGCGGTTCAGGGATGCGCCTGCCGCGCTGCTTGGCGACCTTTAGCCATGCGGCTTTCGCCCGCAGCACCTCGCGCACAGCCTCCTCGGGCCTGGCTCTTAAGGCCGAGCAAAACTTGAGGTCTGGGATGCCAGCCACATAGCTGCGGTCTTCCTCACTGTAAAACACGTTAATATGGTAGTCCATCATTCCTCTTCAAGCCGCAGATTGTAGTCCTCGACCAATTCCAGGAACTGCCTCACCTGAAACATTGCGCGAGCGCTGACAATTTCGCTGCGGCCCTCTTCGGGCGTCATCCCCAGCCCGTTCGCGCTCGGCGGGCGAGTGCATACCACATACATCTCGTACAGGTTCTGCGGGGCAATCGCGAACTGCTCGCCATCACGAACCCTGAGCATCACAATCGCGTCCCACGCCGCCTGGCGATGGGGATGATCCGGTTGGGCAAGACGCAGCACAATGCTGGTGTCAACGAGGATCATCCAGCGTCCCAGAGTAGATGCTCGACCGGCTATCGTCTTACGCCGGGTCAGAGAGACGCCACCGTTTGTACGCCGCGACGTGTCAGACCCATTCATGGGCCTCCCGCCGACGACCAGCACGCAGGACGTCGGTGAACCGGCGTGACAGTGATCGACCAGACCAACCGACCAATCCGGCGTAAACGCCGGGCCCAGGACCACCTATGGCGGAAACGCCCGTAAAACGGGCGTGGCTCTCCGGGTCCGGCCGCCGATGTTATAAGACCAGTTGCTGCGGAACCTGGCGATGCTCGGTTTGCAGAACGTCGAACATGCTCACGGCCGGCTGTGGAAGAGCCTGATGCGGGCTCACGTGGGCGATTACGAGGCGAAGGAGAGGCAGTTGGCCAAGATTGCAGGCAAAGCCGTTCCACGTGCCCGGCCAGCGGAGTCTCGTTAGAACCAATCATTGCTCCCAAACAGCGAGAAGACAATGAGCCTATTTCATCAAGCGAGTGTGGTGGCGATCCTTGCCTTTGGTCTTGCCGGCGGGGCGGCGGGGACGGAACCGGCCCCGGACTTCAGGTCCGACTACCTGGCCGTGGGTTTCGGACGGTCCGCGCCGTCGTTCACTTTCTTTTCCGTCGACTCTCTCGGACAAGGCAAGGTGGGCGGCAACGTCGTATTGAAGACAAAGCTGCCGACCGGCTCGTTGGCGCTGCAGACGAAGGACCGAAGCGACTTTGGCTACGTGCCGCATCCAGGCAGCCGCACTGTGGAACACATTTGGGACATAGCCCTGGCGGAAAAGTCGCTGACCCTGCGATCGCATTACATCGAGGGCCAGGCGGCCCGGCCGTTCACCCTGGTCATCGACCAGAAGAAGGATCATGCGACTCTGCTGGGTATGATCGCGCAGAGCGATCGCCGGGTGGCTTTGCCTTGCGTTCTGCACCTGCCCGACATGGGGACGTTCCGCATCCACTGCGATGTGCCGGGCTGCAAGCTGGACTACGATGCCCGCCGCATGCAGCCCGGCGGAGATTTTGTGCGGGTTGAGTTTCCCGCGGCCACCCGAGAGCATCCCAGCGTGGCCTACACGCTGAACGTAGTGACGATTTACCCGGCGATTGCCGGCTTGAAACACGATGCCCGCTTCGACGGTTTCCGCCGCAATTTCCTGAATATCTTCCAGCTCAATCCGCGGCTCCACTCGCTGGCCAACAACTCCTCTAGCGATGTCTGCGGGCTGTGTTTCTACGAATACTCTGAGGTCGCCCTGCGAGCGCCGCCGCTGGCCGAAGGGCTCACCTGCCTCGACCTGCTTCGCTTATCCCTGGATCGGGTCCTCGACGGCGGTCTCACCTACGGCCAGGCCGGCTACAAGGCCACCGCCGAGTATCCTGAGGCCGCCCCGTGGGGACCGCCTCACGATTCCTTGGACACGGCCCCGTCCTTGCTGATTGCCGCCTGCAATTACGTTCGCGGGGCCAACGATTGGGAGTGGGCCGGGCAGCGTTACGACAAGCTGGCCGCCTGGGGACGCGCGATGCTGGCGAAAGACCGGGACGGCAACGGCTTGATCGAATACGAGTATAGCGGCAACGCCGGCAGTTGGAGCGGACGCGGCGACATGCGGCCCGCCAACTGGTGGGACACCATCGGCTTCGGCCATGAAGACGCGTATTCCAATGCTCTGGCGTACAGGGCCTGTCAGATCATGGCTGAGGTGGCGGGCAAGCTTGGGCGCGAGCCCGATCGCGCCTACTTCGCCGCGAAGGCCGCCAAGCTCCGGGCCGCCTATTACCGCACCTTCTTCAATCCGCGGACCGGGATCCTGGCTGGCTGGAAGAGCGCCGACGGCAAGCTGCACGACTACTGGTTCCTCGGCGTCAACAGCATGGCAATCTCGTTGGGCCTGGTAGATGGCCGAGAAGCCAACGCGATCATGGACCGGCTGCTGAAGAAGATGCAAGAGGTGGGCTATAACGATTTCGGCCTCGGACTGCCCGGTAATCTTATCCCGGTGCGGCGCGAGGACTACACCGAGCGCAACCGGCGTTTCGGGGGCGGCACGCGGGCGGACGGCTCGGACGGATTCCAGATCTACGAGAACGGCGGGGCCACCGCCTGCCACGCTTACTGGACCGTCAAGGCCCTCTACAAGCTGGGCCGCAAGGACGAGGCGCGGCGCATCTTGTTTCCAATGCTGAAGAGCTTCGCCGAGGGCTCGTTCCAGGGCGTCTGCGCCGGCGGCAACTCGAAGGATTGGAAAGACTGGCGCGGCGGCTGCTGGGGTTACGAAGGATTTCTCTGCGACGGCTATTTGGCACTCTTGGCAGTCTTCGACGAGATGGGGAAGTAGATCGGCGAGTTTGCAGTTTGTACGGTGCGTCCGTGACGCACTCAACTGCCGAGAAAAGGCGAGTCGAGGAGGCACCCTACCGGTCTCAGGCCTCTCGCTCGCGGGTTTCGATGAGTTGCTTGAGTCGCCGAGAAAGCTCCTCGGGAAAGCGGGCCTGAAGCGCGCGTGCGGCCCGACAGACCCGTTCTCGAACGTCTTCCACCGCCGCCACCATCCTTTCCCAGGAAAAGTCTTTCAGAGTTGTCACAGTCATGTCGGCACTTCTCGTGTTCGTAGCGGGGTTGCTCATTCTACCGTCCCTCACCCCCGTCCCCAACTCCTCCTTCCTCAAATCCAGAGGCGCCGATCGAGCATTCGCTCGTTGATCGCTTCGTTGAGCTATTGCGTTGCGGGGGGCGCCGATGAGACCTCCGACCGCTTGCGCGAGGCGGTCTAGCACGTCGGAGCGAAGCGTTTGCTCACTCTCCAGGAAATCACAAAGGACTACGGCGGAAATACCGGCCGCGCGGGCGATGTCATCCAACGGCCGGGGACTGCGGTGGATTGCCTGGCGGAGGTGCCCGCACAGCGTATGTTCCGCTGCGGCCTCGCGCATTCGGGCGTCGCGATCCGCCAGTTCCGGCAATTCCTGTCGAATAGCTTCGCGGTCGCGTCGGATTTGGCAAAGCAGTTCGTCTGGAATCCGGCGTTCCGTCATGCCATTTGTCCTAGTTCGTGGCGTCTAGAAGCTAGATCGTTCCTGCCCTCAGTTTGCCAGAATATTCCTGTCGTCAAGAAATTCCACGGCGGGAGCCTCTTGGCCGTGCTCCCACATCAGCGAAAAGAACCACATGCCGCTTTCACCGATGCAGAAATCGGCAGGAGTAAACGGCATCTTGGAGCCCAAAGGCGGCTCCGGCAGCTCCGGGTGATATTCCGCGGGCCAGCCGAAGGCCTCGCCCGTCCACGGCTTGCCACGACAATGGAGTTCGCCGGCAAAACGACGGACCTCATCCAACTCCGGAAGGAGGATCGGCACGTACGATTCGTAATCGTCGCGAACCCTGATTCTAGCTTTGGCCGTGACCACGCTTCACCTCCTCTTTTCGCCACGTCTCCCAGATCTCGTCTCGATATTCTTCGATGATCTTTCGAATTTCCGTGAGCTCGTGGTCCCGGAATCCGCGCGATTTTGCCAGGGCTACGGGTTCAGCCAATACTTGGCTTCGTTGGCCTGTTTTCCAACGTGCACGTGCGGCGGTTCATCAAGATCGGCTTCGTAGAACCACAGGCGGTAGCCCTTGACACGTAGTAGAATGGGCATCGGCCACCGTGCTCAATTATACAACATCGCGACCTGAGGTCTACGAAAGTCACGTCCACAAATGCCGGTCGAGCATCCGGTAGTTGATGGCCTCGTTGAGGTGCTGCGGGCGGATGGTCTCGCTCTGGTCAAGGTCGGCGATGGTGCGGGCAACGCGGAGCACCTTGTCGTGGGCGCGGGCCGAGAGGCCCAACTCCGTCATGGCCGCCCGCAGCAACTCTTGGCACTCGCCGTCCAGCCGGCAGAACTGACGGGTCTGGCGGTGGGTCATGTCGGCGTTATGACGGGTCGAGCCGCCGTCAAAACGGGCCGCCTGCTGCTGCCGGGCGACTTTCACCTGCCCGCGGATCGCCTCGCTCGACGTGCCGGGGGCCCCGGCCGACAGCTCGCGGAAGGCTACCGGCGGGACCTCGATGTGAATGTCGATCCGATCCACCAGCGGCCCGCTGATCTTCGACATATACCGCTCGATCTGCGGAGGCGTGCAGTGGCAGTTCCGCGAGGCGTCGCCGCGGTAGCCGCACGGACAAGGATTCAGGGCCGCGATCAGCATGAAGTTAGCCGGAAAGGTGGTGCTGTTGAGCGCGCGGGCAATGGTCACCGTGCCGTCTTCCAACGGCTGCCGCAGCACTTCCAATGTCTGCCGGTTGAACTCCGGCAACTCATCGAGAAACAACACGCCGTTGTGGGCCAGCGAGATCTCGCCGGGCGAGGGCGTCGAGCCGCCGCCCACCAGGCCGGCGTTGCTGATGGTGTGGTGCGGCGAGCGGAACGGCCGGACCGCCAGCAGCGGTTGTCCCGGTTTCAAGCGGCCCACGGCACTGTAGATTCGCGTGGTCTCGATCGACTCGGCCGGGCTCAGGTCGGGCAGGATGGTCGGCATCCGCTTGGCCAGCATCGTCTTGCCCGAACCGGGCGGGCCAATCATGAGGATGTTATGCCCGCCGCTGGCCGCCACCGTCAGTGCCCGCTTGGCCATCTCCTGGCCGCGGACATCGGCGAAATCCACGTCGTAGCTGCACAGAGTACGAAACAAGTCGTCGAGCCGCGAGGGCTGCGGCTCGATATCGATCTCACCGGTCAAGAAGGCCACCGCCTGGGCGAAGCTGGCCACCGGAATGATGTCGATCCCTTCGACGACGGCTGCCTCGGCGGCGCTATCGGTAGGGACCAGCAGGCCCGTCAGCCCTTGCTGCTCGGCGGCGGCCATGGCCATCGACAGGGCGCCCTTGGCGGGCCGGGTGGCGCCGTCGAGGGCCAGCTCGCCGACCACCGCATACTGCCCCAGCCGTTCGGCGGCGACCTGCCCGCTGCCGGCCAGGATGCCCAAGCCGATCGGCAGATCGAAGGAGGCGGCCTCTTTCGGCAAGTCGGCCGGGGCAAGATTTATCACAACGCGGCTCTGCGGGCGTTGGAATCCGGAGTTGACGATTGCCCGTTCGACGCGGTGCGTACTTTCTTTGACCGCCTGTTCCGGCAAGCCAACCAAGATCGTCTTCGGCAAACCCGCTGGTGACACATCTACCTCGACCTCCACCGGCAAGGCGTCAATACCAAGGAGTGAGAAGGTCCTGAGTTTGGCGAGCATGTGGGTATTTTACGCGCTTTCCCAAGCCACCAAAAGAGGGTATAGTAACGAGGTGGCCAAAGCGGGGAAGTATTATGACCAAACTACTGGAACGGGCTTTTGCCGAGGCCGGTAAGCTCACGGCGGCTGAGCAAGACCTTTTGGCAGCCCGGGTACTTGCGGAGTTGGGCGAAGAGGACGAGTTCGACCGAGCCATCGCCGCATCGGTCGGCAAGTTGGCGACGCTTGCCAATGAAGCCCTTGCCGAACATCGGGCAGGCCAAACGCAAGAGTTGGACCCCGACCAACTATGAAGTCGTATACGACGCGTCAGTTTCGCCGGCTGTTCGCGTCGTTGCCGCCACAAGTTCAGCGTCAAGCGAAACAGGCATACCGGTTGTTTCGCCAGAACGCAGCCCACCCCGGCCTGCACTTCAAGCGAGTGTTTGCCGACCCGCCCATGTATTCCGCTCGCGTAGGTCTCGGTTATCGAGCCGTCGGCGTTCTCGATGGTGATGAAATCACTTGGTTTTGGATTGGCTCGCACGCCGAGTACGACCGGCTTCTGGACAGCTTGTAAGCGTCATATAGGTCAATAATTGGACTTATCGACTTATCCACTTTTCTCTCCCCCCCTTTCGGTCCCTTTTCTCTCCGCTGGACTGTAAGGGATTGCTGCGGACAGTCACTAATAGGGTAGAGGAGAAGTCCGATCATGAATGAGGACGACCGAGAGGCATTGTTCAACGCCTGGGTCGGACAGCACCTCGCTCTCGTGGGTCGCGTGGCTAGGAGCTACGCGGATACCGAGGAAGATTGTCAAGAACTGGTTCAGGAAATCCTGCTCCAAGTCTGGCTTTCGATTCCGCGATTTGAGCGGAAGGCCAAGCCGTCCACCTGGATTTACCGGGTGGCACTCAACACGGCCTTCGCGTGGCAACGACGCAATGAGCGGCAGCGACGACGGCAGTTTCAGCCACTCGTCTGGGGCATGGACGTGACAAAAGACGAAACCGAACAGTCTCATCAGCGGGAGAGAATTGAACGGCTACACGCCGCCATCCGGCAATTGCCCAAAGCAGACGCCGCGCTGGTGCTGCTGTACCTGGACGATTTGAGCTACCGCGAGATCGCGGAAATCCTCGGTATCAGCGAAGTGAACGTCGGTGTGAAGTTGAATCGGGTGAGAAAAGCCTTAGCGGAACTCATGAAAGAGATAGCCAATGACTCCTGACGACGAACTCAAATCGGCCTGGAAGGCGCAGCCGTTGCCGCGCCAGATTACGATCAGCGCGGACGTGCTCTTGCAGCA
Organism: Planctomycetota bacterium; assembly: GCA_021784975.1. Lineage (GTDB taxonomy): Bacteria > Planctomycetota > Planctomycetia > Pirellulales > Thermoguttaceae > JAJYGU01. The sequence continues at coordinate 1,248 of JAJYGU010000382.1, read as the reverse complement.
CATCCGTGGCAACAAGGCGCGCTTCACTTCGGAAATCCTCTGGAGCGCCGTGTTCATGATTATCGGTCTGGTTGTCTTTGCCTTCGGGGTCATCGGATTCAGTATTTACATGGTACGGCAAGGATACCCTTGGGAAGCGATGTCTGGGCTCGTTCTCCTGGGGATGATCTCCCTGGTGATCGCGGCGTACACAACACTTGATCGCTTTCGGCATTGGCGGCGAGTGTCCCTCTCCGCGCCGGTCCTGGCATGTACTGAAGAGAGTCTCGCCCTGATGCGACACGAAATCCAACTTTGGGGCAACGTGCTCTGGTGGCTTCTGCTTCCTCTCGCCATGGGAGTCGAAGCAGCGGTCTTGGCCTTAGCCTGGACGAAGGGGGTGCATTGGCTAGTGTCTCCGCTTGCATTGAGAACACTGGGCATCATGGTCATTCTCACCCTGGGCGGTTCGTGGTTCATCCGCTGGTACGTGCATACCTATTACGAGCCGCGGCGACAAGAGTTGGAAGCCCTGCTTCGAGAACTCAAATCCCAGTGAACTTCGCCGCTGAGACTGGCACCGCCAGACCTGCTGGAAGGACCATTGGTGGTGACATGTGGATTGGGGATATCTTGATCTTGATAACCGTTGATCTTGGTGGCCATGAGACGGGATCATGCCGACTCGCCGCGGAAGATTTTTCACGCCCACCGGAAGGGTACCGCTTTCCGGGGAAACACGCACTTTCCCGGTTGTGATAAACGGGATCACGCCGGGGCAAGGTTGATCACCACCCGGCTCTGCGGGCGTTGGAAGCTGGAGTTGACGATCGCCCGCTCCACCC
>JAJYGU010000382.1:0-414 GCA_021784975.1 Planctomycetota bacterium | reverse complement strand
TCGGGGAGCCCGACCAACACCATCTTCGGCAGCCCGCTCGGGGAGACGTCGACCTCGACCTCCACCGGCAAGGCGTCGATGCCCAAGAGCGAGAAGGTGTTGAGTTTGGCCAGCATGGCGTGATCTACTGACGGATAGCCGTCATTGTAGTGCCTTACCAGACTGGCCGAAAGAGGGTACAATCGTGTGGGAAGAGGCACGACTGCCCGCTCCAGCGGGAGGCAGGAGTCTGCGATCTGTGTGCGGAGGACCAACGATGGCGATCACCGAGCACGTCACACGTGCGGAACAATTGCTTACGGCGCACGGTCTGGGACGCTGCGAACTGGTGCGGGGAGAGTTGATCATGATGTCGCCGGCGGGAGCGGAACACGGCAGAATTGTGGTAAGGATCACCGTTCCCTTGGGGAGGTA
>JAJYGU010000059.1 GCA_021784975.1 Planctomycetota bacterium | reverse complement strand
GTCAAACCGGCCAGCGCGGCCAGTCCCTCGTCGTCCACGGCCGTATCGGCAAGGTACAGCCGTTGGAGCTCCGTCAGGCCCGACAGGCTGCGCAGGCCCTTGCCGGTGACGCGCGTGCCTTACAGGCGGAGTTCGGTAAGGTACTTGCAGCCGGCCAGCGCGGCCAGTCCCGTATCCCCCACGGCCGTGCCCTGCAGGTTCAGGCTGCGGGTCGCTTCCAGCCGCAGGCTCTTCACGTTGGCGAGGAGCGACAAGCACGGAGCGGCGGCTTTGTCCACGCTGCTCAGATCCAGGCCGCTGATTTCGCCCAGCACGTCTGCGTCGCGTAGCAGTCGGGCCGCGTCGGCCGTGAGACGCTGTCCCCGAATCTGGTATCCGCTCCAATCGCTGCTTTCGACGTGGAAGCCCGCAGCCCGCAGCCGCACGAGGGCCGCGTCCCTCAGCTTGACCGGCTCCAGCAAGGGGGGGAGGGGCATCAGCAGGACGGCCCCGTTGCTGCGGCCCCAGGCCAACAGCCGTCCGTCGGGCGTCGCCGACGACGAGGTGATATAGCTCGGCCCGCCCTCGCGCGCCAAGTTGAGCATTGGCCGGCCCTCGCGGGTGTCGTAAACTACGATCCGCGACGAATCGTTGCGGACCAGCAGGGGAGTCGTGCCGGACGGCTGCGCGAACATCGTTCCCCCGTGGTCGATGCGGCGGAGCGCTTCACCCGTCGCGCGGTTCCAGAGAAGGGTCTTCCCCCAATCGGACGACAGGAGGGCATCAGCCCCGGCGAAGGCCAGCGCCTGCGGCGGGTCGGGGGCAGTCCAGGCATTGCGGCGCTCGCCCGTCTTGGCGTCCCAGACGCAGATCTGCTTGTCGTACCCGCTGGTGGCGAGCCGGCTGCCATCGGCGGAGTAGGCCAGCGCCACCACGTTGTTGGTATGCCCGGTGCAGGTAATCTTACCGCGGAGATCTCGATCTGCGCCAGCGCCGGCGACGCCTGGGAAGCCAGCGCCGCGTCGTCGCACTTCTTGTCAAGCTGCGCTACCGCCACGGTCAACCCCTCGGCTTCCATGAGCCGGCGGACCGCGTTGATCGGCAGGCACGTCTCCTTGTCCTCACCGTCGAGCGCGGCGGCAGCGACGCCGAGCACCTCGCCCCGATCATTGAACACGGGCATGCCGCTGTTGCCGGGCTGTAGTGGGCGGCCGATCCGCAGGACTTTGTCCGCCCCGCCGGACTCCAAGGCCGAAATCTTCCCCGCTTCGATGCCTGTGCCCGGCCCCTGGCCCAACAACGGGGCGTCGGCCCAGCGGACATCTGCGCCGAGGCTGGCCTTGTCGGAATCGGCCAGCGGCAGAGCGGCCAGCCCCGTGGCCTCGATCTTGGCCAGGGCCAGGTCATGAGCCGCATCGAGCTGCACGAGACGCATGGGATATTGCCTGGTCGTAATCGGCGATGGCACGGTCCAGATCGCCTCGACCGTACCAGACCAGGCCACGGTTGTAGTAGGCGCGGGCAAGCCGGGGATCGAGGGCCAGGGCCTGGCTCAGGTCGGCCATGGCCTTGTCGTACTTGCCCTTTTTGTACCACGCCGCCCCCCGGTCGCAGTAGGTCGCGGCGGAATTGGGAAGCAACGTCAGTACCCGGTTATAGTCGGCAATGGCCTTGTCGTAATCAGCCCGCTCAAACGCCGCATTGCCGCGAGCAAAGTAATCGGCGGCGCCCTGACCGAGTACCGCAGCGGGGGCGGCCAGGCAAATAATGGCAATCAGGAGAGTAATTGCGCGGTGCATCGCTGGCCCCATGTCTCCCCTCCAATCGACTACGCCGGCAGGGTGTAGGTTGCCGGAGCTCGACACTTGCCTCCTGCATTTCGCCGACGGCGTTTCTCAGGCGGCAGCAACGCCTCGTCATCTTCCCCAATTCGTCAGCAAAATGGGCCTCCCATGAGCATATCTGCTCCTGGCCCCAGGGCAGTACAGCCTAGACCGACAGATTGACAGAAGTCCATTTGTTCTCCTTTCGGCTGCGTGTGGAGATCCGGCGGCTTGGCGAGGGAGAAGTGCCAGCCGCTAAGCGGTTGCTGGGGCAGGGTTTCGCAACACTGTCGGCTTGGTGGCGAATATGCTATTGTGACCGTTTCGGGACCGCGGGTCGGCCTTGAGCGAGCGTAGCCAGTATCGTGATGCTATTCGCCCTCCACGACGTCACCAAGAGTTACGGAAAAATCACCGCCCTGCGCGGGTTGTCGGTGACGGTGCGGCCCGGGGCCATCGGTCTGCTTGGGCCCAACGGGGCCGGCAAGACCACCTTGATCCGCGTCTTGCTGGGACTTATCACGATTGATTCGGGGATTGGGGAGGTGCTTGGCCTGGACATGGACCGGAAGCGGCTTGCCATCCGTCAGGCGGTCGGCTTCGTGCCCGAGGACGAGTGCCTGTTTCCGAGCGTTTCGGGAGTCGAGTTTGTGGCCTACGCCGGCGAGCTGTGCGGGATGTCGAGGACCGCCGCGCTGCAGCGGGCCCACGAGGTTTTGAACCATGTCGGTTTGGGCGAGGTCCGCTACCGGCCGGTGGAGTCGTACTCGGCGGGCATGAAACAGGGCGTGAAGCTGGCGGCGGCCTTGGTCCACGACCCGCGGCTGCTGATCCTCGATGAGCCCACCAACGGTTTGGATCCGGCGGGCCGCCAAGAGATGCTGGAACTGGCCCGCGATCTGGCCCACGGCAAGGACATGAGCGTACTGTTCTCCAGCCATCTGCTGCCGGATGTCGAGTTTGTCTGCGATTACGTGCTGGTGCTGGCCCAAGGCCGGCTGGTGGCCCAGGGGCAGATTCAGGAGCTGAAGGATCTGCACGAGCGGTGCTACGAGGTCCGGGTCAAGGCCGAGGCGGAGGACTTTGCCCGCCGCCTCGGGGAGGCCGGCTGCACGGTCAGCAACTTCGATCACGGCCTGCTGGTGCGGCTGCCGCCGGGGGAGTCGGAGCAGATGTTGTGGTCGTTGGCCAACATCGCCGGCCAACAGATTCGCCATCTGCGGCCCCAGCGAAGCACGCTGGAAGAAGTCTTCCTGAAGGCCTTGGAGCAGGACCACGACTGACCATGCCGATCTTCGATCAAGGCTATCAGCATTGGAAAGGCGTACTATCCGGCCGCGGCTGGCGCTGGCTGGTCATCACCAAGCAGGGGCTGCGCGGACAGCTCCGCGGCTGGTGGATCCGCATTCTGTTGCTGCTGGCCTGGCTGCCGGCGGTGGTCTTGATGATCGCCCTGGGCGTGTGGGGCATGTTTGAGCAGCGGTCGGAAAGCGTGCTGGGGGTGCTGAAGCCGATCCTGCCCCCGAGCGTGACCGCCGACCCGCGGGCCTACCGGCTGGCGGTGTGGACGATCGCTTACTCGACCTTCTTCAAGTTCGAGGTCTTCTTTCTGATGCTGCTGGTGCTGGCGGTCGGCCCGAATCTGATCAGCCGCGACCTGCGATTTAACGCCTTCACGTTGTATTTCTCCCGGCCGTTGACGCGGCTGGACTACTTTGCGGGCAAGCTCGGGGCGATTGGCATGCTGGTGGCCGCGGTGGCCGTGGTGCCGGCGCTGGCCGCCTACCTGTGCGGCGTTTGCTTCAGCTTGGACTTGAGCGTGGTCCGCGACACCTGGCGACTGCTGCTGGCCAGCGGACTGTACGCCCTGCTGATCGTGGTTTCGGCCGGTACGCTGATGCTGGCCCTGTCGTCCTTGTCGCGGCGATCGCTGTACGTCGGCATTGCCTGGGTGGGGTTGTGGCTGATCAGTTCCACGGTGGCCGCCGTGTTGGGCGGCATTCAGCGAGGGACCATGACCTATCGAATCATGAAGGAGGAGATGGCCCAGGCCCACTTGGAGTGGCCGCCCCACGCACGGCCCGGCGAGCCGGGCTGGCCGCCCAAGCCCCCGCAAGACCAGTCCGCCCGGATGCAGGTCTTTCAGCGGGTGCGCGAGCGGGTGGATCGGGCCATGGCCGAGGCCGCCCCAACCAATTGGCGGCCGCTGTGCTCCTACACCGCCAATCTCGAGCGGGTGGGCGAGGCCCTGCTGAACACCGACGCCGCTTGGGTGCAGTTCGGCCGGGCGATCGAGGCCCCGCGGGCGGCCATGCGGCCGTTTTTCTGGCTCTTTCGCCGCCGTCGGCCGGTGGTCGCCCCGGCGGCGGCCTCGGCCAACGTCCGTCGCTTCGCCGACCAGTT
>JAJYGU010000197.1 GCA_021784975.1 Planctomycetota bacterium | reverse complement strand
ATTGCGGATGCTCTCAGCATAGAACGGGGCGACCACCAGCACCAGCCCCAAGCCCATGTTGAAGACCTGGTCCATCTCGTCCTGGTCGACTTCGCCCAGGCGCTGCAGCCACGAGAACACCGGCGGCACCGGCCAGGCGCCGCGTTGGATGACCACCTGCACGCCTTCGGGCAGGATGCGGCCCAAGTTCTCGTGCAAACCGCCGCCGGTGATATGCGCGATGCCATGCACCACGTTCTTGATCCGGTAGGAAGCAAGCACCTGTCGCAGCGGGCGGACGTAAATCTGGGTGGGCCTCAGGAGAGCCTCGCCAACCGTCTGGCCAAGCTCCTCGACCGGGTCGGTGACCTGAAAACCGCCCATCTCGAAGGCGATCTTGCGGGCCAGGCTGAAACCATTGGAGTGCAGGCCGGTCGAGGCGACGCCGATTACCAGGTCGTCGGCTTCGATTGCCCGGCCATCGATCACCCGGTCCTTTTCGACCACGCCCACGCAAAAGCCGGCCAGGTCGTAATCGCCGGCGGCGTACATATCCGGCAGTATGGCGGTTTCCCCGCCCAGTAGGGCACAGTCGGCCTCGATACAGCCGGCCGCGATGCCGCCGATGATTTGCTCGAGCAACGCGGGATCGTCCTTGGGCATGGCCACATAGTCGAGAAAGAACAACGGCTCGGCCCCGCAGCACAGCGCGTCGTTGACGCTCATCGCGACCAGATCAATGCCCACGGTGCGATGGAGGCCGGCCGCCACTGCTACTTTCAGCTTGGTGCCGACGCCATCCGTACAGGAAACCAGCACCGGCTCCTTGTAGTGCCGGGCGAAGAGTTGGTTGGAAAAATCGAGTTGAAACAGGCCGGCGAACCCGCCTTCTAGTGGGATTACCCGTGGCGTAAACGTCCGCGCGAGCTGGCCCGGCAGACGCGCCATGGCCCGCCGATAGACCTCCAAATCGACGCCGGCATCCTTATAGGTAGCTTTGGGCATAGCGTATACAGCCAATTGGCGTATTGTAATCAGCCTGGCCTCAATTGGAAGAGGCTATCTGCTCTCCAAGTTTCCCGCAAAGTCAGCCTTAGTTTCCCATCTTGCCGCACAGACATTAAACGGTCAGGCGCATAGGGGAAGAGGCGGGATGATTTTCGACATTGCCGCCCGGAAAGTATTTTTCAATCCTAATTTTATCAACATTGCCGCGCCACCTCTTGACAGATGGCCCAACGGCTGGCAAGCTTGAGAACCGGCTCGGCATGGGTTTTTCAGACGCCCGCCGAGCGAGCGTTCACCTGCCTTACACCCCCGCCCCTCGCTGACGGTCGACGCGATCTGTCGTACGGCCCAGCCACTTCATGTTTCTTCGAAGGAAAAGGAGAAATCGAATGACGCTAAAGTATCGTTTGTTGTTTGCCGCCCTGTCGTTTGCGATCGTGATCGCATTTTCGTCGATTCTGTCGTTGCCGGGTTGTGCGCCTGCCCCCGAGGAGCACCCGGGCGGCGTAAAGGCCACGAAGTCCGCCGCGGAAAAGGAGAAGGAAGCTGCTGGGGCAAAGGCGAAGGCTGCCGCTGCGGAAAAGAAGAAGGCGGCGGCGGCCGCCGAGATGGAGAAGAGGGAGAAGGCTGCCGCTGCGGAAAAGGTAAAAGCCGCTGCTGCCGAGAAGGAGAAAGCTGCCGCTGAGGCGAAGGCAAAGGCCGCCGCTGCCGCTGAGAAAGAGAAGGCCGCTGCCGCTGAGCAGGCTAAAGCCGCCGAGAAAGAGAAGGCCGCTGCCGCTGAGAAGGCTAAAGCTGCCGAGAAAGAGAAGGCCGCTGCCGCCGAGAAGGCCAAAGCGGCTGAGAAGGCTGCCGCCGCAAAGAAAGCCGCCGGCCAAAAGAAGCCACCGGAGAAAAAGCCGGCCGAGGAGTCGACCAGCAAGTAGAGGCCAAGGCCTCGTGTTGGTTGCTGAAGTCTGTAGGGTTGAGAGCCGCCCCTGGTCCGTGCCGGGGGCATTTTTTTTGGCCCCGTCGGCCTTGCCCGGTTTGGCCCTTGACAGGAAGCCCGGCGGCTGGCAAGCTTGAAAGCCGCTTTCTTGGGTCTTCGCAGCAGAAGGAGAACCTTGCATGACATCGAAGAAGCTTGGGCCGTTTACCTTTCTGACGCCGGTCGTCGCGGCCGCCGGTTGGGCTATGATTGCGCTTTCCGGTTGCGCTCCGCCTCCCGAGCAGAAGCCGGCAGAGAAACCGGCTGCCAGGCCCGCGCCGGTGACCAGGAGACCTGCTCCTGCCGAACAAGCGGGCCATGGGGCCGCCGAAAAAGCGGCCGCAGAAAAGTCGCCGGAGAAACCGGCCGGAAAGCCGGCAGAGAAGCCCGTCGGGAAACCGGCTGAAAAACCCGCTCAAAGGGCGGTGGCGAGTGCCGCGGGCATGCCGGCCCCGCCGAAGGTTTCGACCTTTGCACCGGCGGCGGATTTGGCCCGACAAGCCGAGTGGTATGTACGCAAATTGGAGAAGTCGACCGCCGACGAGGCGGCCTACAAGGATTCGGCCGATAGCATGGGCAGGGACGCCAATACGCTGGCGGTGATCGCTTTGGTCCTGGGTTTGAACGACCAGGAGAGCAGCTTCAAGGCCAACGCCGCCGCGGTAATGAAGGCCGCCCAAGGGTTGGCCGCCACTAAGGACTATTCATCGGCCCAAAAAGCCGTCGCCGCCCTGAAGGAAGCGGTCGCCGGCAAGGCAAAAACCGAGGCGACTCTCAAATGGGAAAAGGTGGCTTCACTGCCGGAGCTGATGAAGCAAGTTCCCATCATCAATACCAAGCTCAAGCGAAACATTAAGGGCGCCAAGTTCAAATCGAAGGCCAAAGACACCGAAGGCTACACGGCGGTGCTGGCCGCCATCGCCCAAGCCGCCATGGCCGACACCTCGCAGACCCGGAATCCCGAGCAAGTGAAGCAATGGTACGACTGGTCGGCCAAGGCCCGCGATTACGCCGGGGCGGTCAACGCCGCCATCCACGCCGGCCACAAGTCCGCCGCCGAGGACGCCATGAAGAAGATGGCCCAGAACTGCGACGACTGCCACGCGGTGTTTCACCCCGGCGCCGCGGCCAGCGAAGCAAGTCGTTAGTCGTCACGCTCCGCGTGACGTTTTCCTCGCGCGGAGCGTGAGGAGTACGTCGGAGAGTCATACCGTGAAATTGGTGGTGGCCGTCATCCAGCCGACGAAGCTCAGCGCCGTCCGCGAGGCGTTGGAGAAGATTGAGGTCACCCGCATGACCATCTGCGATGCGCAGGGGTTCGGGCGGCAGCGCGGCCGGACCGAAATGTATCGCGGCCACGAATACACCACCATCCTGTTGCGGAAGATCGTGCTGGAAATCCTGGTCAACGACGACTTCCTCGACCGGACGCTGGAGACCATTATTCATGCCGCCCGCACCGGCCACGAAGGGACCATCGGCGACGGCAAGATCTTCGTGGTTCCGGCCGAACAGACGATCCAGATCTGGGGCGACGTCCGCGGCCCAGGGGCGGTGTAAGCCTTTCACCCGCGCTCCGGGTGCACTACGCCGGCTGATCGGGCGCTGCGGGCGGCTCTTCCGGCTGGATTGGCGGAGCGGGCGCTTCGGACTCGGCAGGAGCCGGGGCCGGCCCGTCGTCCAGCGGAATGGTGGCCGTAGGGGGCGTCATCGCCGGGCTGGCGACGGCCGATTCGCTGGAGGCCGGAGGATTCTCAGGTTCCTGGGCGGTTTCCTGGGCAGGAGCGGCCTCGGGCGTCGCAGGAGCAGGCATGGTGGGAGGAGTCCCCGTTAGCCCGGCGCCTTCCTCACTGGCATCGGCATCGAGAAAGACCTCGTCCATCTCGGTTGCGTCGACATCACGACGCAGGAGAAGATAGATACAGGCCACCGAGGTCCAGAAGTAGCTAAACAAGTAACCGACGGCCGCCAATTTGACGCAGCCTGCCCAGAAGTGAATCAATCCGGCCCCGAAGCCGCTAAAGCCCGTCAATCCGCCGTTCATAATGGAATCGATGCGATCCCCGCCGGCGCCCAAGCCTGCCGCCCAGTAGCTCATCCAAACCACGCCTGCGGCGAAGTTTTGCACCAGCAGCCAACCCAGCCCGCCGATGACGGCGGCGATCACCGCATAGAACAAGTACTGTAGGGGGCGTTGAAAGGTATAGGCATAGGAGCGGCTCAAGGCGTCGAAGCTATCGGTCCCTTCGGAGCTGATG
>JAJYGU010000294.1 GCA_021784975.1 Planctomycetota bacterium | reverse complement strand
GTAGAAGCAATCGAACAGCGACGGGTAGTTCTTGGCGGCGATGTCGCGGAGGAAGAAGCTGTTGTCGTCGATCGAGAACCGGTAGCGCGGCACGCTGTAGCGGTCCCAAACCACCCGCGCCCGATCTTCTCGCGGCCCGCTGCCGCCTTCGGCCACCGCGACCAAGTCGTTTTCGTGGGCGCGGAGAGGCACCTCAGCCTCGAAGCGGTTGCCCGCACGTCGGCAGGCCACGCCGTTGACGGTCACCCGGTGGCTGGGCCCTGCCGTGCCGCTAACACGAATCGTCAGCGCATCGCTGGTCTGCTTCCCGTGCCGGTGATTCAGCACCGCGCCAGAGAAGGGATCGAGGATTCTCAAGGTGGCGCGCGTTTCCGCGCCAGCCGCGTTGGCGCTGCCGAGGCCGCACAGCCCCAGGGCCGCGCCTCCGGCGGCGGATTGCAAGATGTGCCGCCTGCTGATCGTGTGCTCGCGCATGGTTTGGTCTCCGGAACCCTCAATACGATAGACGTGGTGCAGGGAAAGTGCAACCTATTCGCGTGCCTTTGAGCCCACCCCGGACTGCCGGTTGGGGCGGGGTGTGGTATAATTTGGAGGATTTTGGTCAATTCTGCCGAGAACACCCATGCAAAAGTCATTGGATCGAAAGCTGGCCCGCATCCTGGCGGACCCCTCCTGCCGTGATTTCATTCTCGCCGATGCCAAGGACGCCGATATGGCGTTTGGGCTGGCCGCTCCGGGACGCAGCCCCGAGCATCACCCCGGCGAAGCCCGCTTTCGCACGCTGGCCGACTATCGCCAACTGATGCGCGAGATCGTCGCCCAAGGGCTGGTGGACATCATGTTGATGAGCGCCAGCTCCAACGAGGTGCTGACCCTCGAAGAACGGCTCTTTGATTCCAACCACGTGACCCCGGCGGTGCGGGCAAACGACACCACCGACATCTGGCTGGCGGCCGGCAGCGGACATTATGCCCAGCAACCCTCGCAGCCGTTCCGCACGGCCACCATCGATCACATGCAGTGCGGCAAGGTGGAGTGTTCGCCGGACGAGCGGCGGTTGGGGGCCGACCTCGGACTCTACTCCGTTACTTTCAACAACGATGTCGATTTGGACCGCCACACGCTGGATGCCTATAAGGCGTTCCGCCTGGAGGCGGAGGCCAAAGGGTTTCGCCACTTTCTGGAGGTCTTCGACCCGAATGTCTCGGCGCACGCGCCTGCCGACCTGCCTCGATTCATCAACGACAACATCGTGCGGACGCTGGCGGGGGTGACGGCCCGCGGGCGGCCGGTGTTCTTGAAGATCGTCTATCACGGACCGGCGGCGATGGAGGCCCTGGCCGGCTACGATCGTTCGCTGGTGGTGGGCATCCTCGGCGGCTCCGCCGGCACTACTTTCGACGCCTTCCACATGCTCTGGGAGGCCAAGAAGTACGGGGCCCGCGTGGCCCTTTACGGGCGGAAGATCAACAACGCCGAGCATCAACTGACGTTTATCCAATATCTCCGCGCCGTGGCCGACGATGAATTGGTGCCGGAAGAGGCCGTCAAAGCCTATCATGGCGCCTTGCAGAAGCTGGGCATCCGGCCGCAGCGGCCGCTGGCCGACGACTTGCGACATACCGAAACCGCCTCGAGCTACAGCGGCACAACGTTGGGCAGGAACCGGAAGTCGGCCGCGTCGGCGAGCCCCGCTGCCCGCGGAGCTGTCGGCGGCCAGGCGGCCGCCACGCCCGACTTCAGCACAATGACCCAGGCGGAAAAAGTGCAGTGGAACTTGGATCGCTGGAAGCGGATCGTGGGCTAGTAGGACGTGCCTTTCGCATTTTCGCAATTTCGTGTTTTCGTGATCCTTTTTCTTACGTAACGCCATGCGAAGAATTCTCCTGGCCTTCCGCGTGTTCTTTCTGGTCCTCTTCAAGGCGGCGATTGCCACGCAGGTGGCGAAGCTGCTGGCCAAGGCTAAGCCGGCAGAGGAGGGCGCGGCGGTCCCCTCCGCGCCGCTGCCCAAGCCGCCGGCGGCGAAACCGCCGGCCCGCAGCGAGGCCCTGACCCTGCTGGCGGCCATGCAGCGCGAGGCCCGGTTCTTGGACTTCATGCAGGAATCGCTGGAGGGCTATTCGGACGCGCAGGTGGGGGCGGCAGTCCGCGACGTGCATCGCGACTGCGCGGCGCTGTTGAAGCGTCTCTTCGCGATCTGTCCGGCGGTGCCGCAGGAGGAGGGCGCGGAAGTGGAGGTGCCGGCGGGCTTCGATCCCGGCCGCTGGCGTTTGACCGGCAACGTGACCGGCGAGCCGCCCTTCCACGGCCGATTGGTCCATCCCGGCTGGGAAGCGACAATCTGCGAGTTGCCCACCTGGGCGGGCACCGCCGCCAGCGCCAAGATCATCGCCCCGGCGGAGGTGGAATTGTCCTAGCGGTTTATTGATTGCACCGCAGAGGTCGCGGCGGACGCAGAGGAATCAGGGCTAAAGGCGGTCGACAGCCGATCGTGCTGCGATTTTGCACTTTGCATTTTACATTTTGCCTTTTCCTCTTTGTGTCCTCCGGGGCGCTCCGTGGTGAATAATCCCGGCCAACCGCAATACCGTCAGAGCTGTCCCGCCTTGACCTTGGTTCCAGGGATGATCTTGTCGCCAAACGGCAGGATATCCGGGATGACGCGGACCGGCGTGGTCAGCTTGAGATTGACGATCCCGCCGACCGGATAGCTCAGCTCGACGAACCAGGCCGTCCAGCCTTTGGCCGGTTTTTCGACCTTGGCCAGATACGTGCCGTGGTCGCCCTTAAGCACCGTCGGCTTGTACTTGGGACCCAACGATTCCAGGCGAAAATCCCGTGCCTTGGGGTTCGTTGCCGCCCAGAGCGTGACCTTCGCCGGCTGGTCCTTGCACTGGATGCGCACGACACCTTCTGACTCGAACTGCCAGGAGAACCGCGGCCGCGGCTTGTCGGCCAGGATCATCTGATAGAAGGTGACGACGGTTTGCACCCAATCGGAGCCGTCCAGACTATGATCGGCGTTCGGGACGGTGCGGAGGTATTTCTCCCCCCGCAAATCGTCGAAATAGAACCTTGAGGCATCGGGCGGGAAGAACTGATCGCCGCTGGCGGTAAGAATGTACTTGGGCATCGTCAGACGGTGGCGGTAGCAATACGGGTCCTCGACGTCGTACAACCTCTTTTGTACTTCGGCCAGACCCAGCCGATCGACGATGTGGTGCCGCACGTAGTCGTGGACCGAGGGCGCCCAGAAGCCGTAAACCGCGTAGTGGTGCCGCAGCGAGATGTCGCAGTTCAAGGCGTCGATTACGATCGGAATGAGCGCCGCGACGCGCCGGTCGGCCGCACCCGCGAGCCAGGTGGTCCAACCGCGCTTCGAGGCGCCGGCCACCACGAACCTGTCGATCTTCACCTGGCCGCCCGCTCGGGAGGCCATAAGCGCCTGCACCGTATCCATTGCCCGGACGACGCTCTTGACCATCGGAAAGCGTGCCGACCAGGTCTGGTCGCCGGTGCGGATGACCTTGTCCCAGGTATAGGCGACCAGATTGTCTTCCCGACGCTCTTCGCCGTCGTTGCAGAAGACAAGCGGCTGGTTGGGGATTTGCTCCAGTTCCACGGTCACGCTCTTGGTGATTTTGGCGATCCGCACCACCATGCTCTTGGCCGGGTCGGGGGCCTTGCGGCCGTTGCTGCCGCCGAAGACGCCCAGGAAGGCGGTGTGGTAGGCGAGCTTGTCGGGCTTGGCCACGATGAGCCAGTGCTTCCACAGCGGCCGATCGACCTCTTGTGGCGTCCGCCAGGTCTGCGAGGTCATGTCCACCAGGTAAACGGTGCAGCCCGGCTTTTTGACGGTCTTGACCAGGTGCCACTGGTAGCTGGGGTCGGGCTTGGCGATGTAATCGTCCAAGGCGGTCTTGGGCGGCAGTTTTGCTGTGTTATCCGCCAAGAGCGTCGAACCTGGGCCCATCAGCGCGACGAGCAGCACAGCACCAATTAATCCGATATACGATCGCTGCGAAAATCTCATGTGATAACTCCGATCTCCCCGAACAACTAGCCGGCCCGATCTTAAGGTTGGACCGCGACGACCTCCACGCGGGCGGCGTGGCCAGGTTGCCGGACCAACCGCTCGCAATCCTCCCAAGTCAAGCCGAAGGCGCGGACGTCTGCGACTCCCAGCCGTGAAATGGCCGCAGAGAGGGCCTCTATGTCCGACTCCTCAAAGTCGCCGTCCAACATGGCTTGTTCCGCCCAATCCACCAGCTCGGCAAGCGCAATTTCGTGTTGGAGGTAGCCGGCGATCTCGTCGGCCACGGTTTGTTTTGTAATCGTCATATACTGATCCTACGTCTTCGTGCGTCCTCTGTCCACTTCAGCTTCTCTGATCTATATCCTGGACGCCCGATCACGGCGCCTTCAGCAAGTCACGATAGGCCGCTTCGAGGCCGGCCTTCTCGACGACGGCCTTGGCCTGGTCCGGCGCAACGCCGAGGAAGTTGTCGTGCTCGTGGCAGGTGGCGATCCGGTTCTGGCTGCGGTTGTTGTAGTTGACTGCTGAGGTGATCACGTTGTAGACCAGGTTGCCGGCGACCTCGAGGAACCCGCTGCCTTCGTCCAGATAAATTCCGCCCGGGGCGCCACGCTTCTTGTCCGGCCGGCCATTGTCGTGGATATGGTTGCCGCGGATGATCGAGCCCGGCATGTTACCCAGCGTGTAAATCGCCCCGCCGTCATTGGATTGTCTCATCACTCCGTGGATGTGATTATACTCGATGCGGTTGTTCCGGGCCGGCGTGGGCGTCGTGTACTTGAAGGGCTGGTAGTAGCTCGGATTGCCGCCGCCGGCGTCCTCTTCGCCCCAGCCCCAGCCGACGGAGATGCCGCTGTACGGAAGAGAGGCAATTTCGTTGTGCGCAATCACGGTCCCGTCCGTGTAGCCGACAAATACTCCCACGCCGCCGCGGTATTCCACGGCCACGTCGTGAATGAAGTTGTTTATGACGGCGTTGTTCCTGACGATCTTGCGCGGATCGTCGGGGTGATGGTCGTCCTTGAGCACATCGCCCACTTGGACGGCCGAGCCCGAAATGTCGAAGAAGCGGCAGCCCACGATCGTATTGTCCTGGGCGCCGAACTCCAAGTCGATGCCGCCGCTGCCCAGCCTGGTGAACGTGCATCGTTCGAAGCAAACCGACTTGGCGGCGCGGCAAACCACGTTCGACGGGCACTTGAGGTGCTGGTTGTGCAGATTAGTCAATCCGCCGGCCCGTTTCAACGGGTGCTTCCAGTCGATAAGGAAATTGGCCTGCACGTCGACAAAGCCGATCTTGTTCGGCAATAGCCAACTGCCGTGCTCGAAGGTGATGCCCGCAAAGCAAATGTTGTGTATCGGCCGATCAAGCGTGCCGCGCAGCTCGATCAGCTTCTCCACCGCGGGGGCAACCACTTCCGCCCGCCGCATATCTTCGCCCGGGCGAGGCCGGTAGTAGACCGTCTTGGCCGGACGGTCCAGATACCACTCGCCCGGCTCGTCCAGGAGTTCCAGGGCGTTCTCGATGTAGATCTGCTGCGGGGCCGTCACGTTCACGCCTTCCTTGGTCTTGGCCTGAGTGAAGTAGGGCTGCAACATGCTGATCCGGGCCTTGTCGCCCTCGCGTCGGATGCTTCGCACCTTGCAGCGGGTGTGGCACCATTCGATGGCATAGCAAAACTCCAGGTCGGCGGGATTCTTCCAATCGGCCATATTGACGGCCGTGGTCGTGTAGCCGTCGTCGCCGACAAGTTGAAGCCCCACGGGCGCTTTTCCGCGGGCCCGCGTGGCGCGAACGCCGTTGACGTAAAGCTGGCGGAAATCGCCCACCGGGGCCGGGGCCTTCCACCGTCCAGGCTGGTCCGGCTGCCAGTCGACGACCGCTTTGCCGCCGCTAATGACGGGCGTTTCGCCGGCTTGTGCCTGGTAGATCACGTGGTGCCCGCCGGTTCCCGAATCGTCGGCGTCGAAGAGGATCGTGTGGTCAATGCGATACGTGCCACCGCGGAGAATGACGCGGATATCACCCGTCATTTTCTTGTTCACGGTGCGGACCGCCTGTCGGGCTCTTTCGATCGTGGCAAACGGCCGACTTTCCGTACCCGGATTGGCATCATTGCCGCCGGGAGCAATGTAGAACGCCGCCTGAGCTGCGGACGCCTCGGCCGCGCACGTCGCGAGAAGAAGCAAGGATGCGGCGAGCCAAATTCGAAGGGTCATGATGATGTTCGCAAATGAAGCCGCGGAGCAGCGACACACGCTAGTGCCCCCCCGCTGGGGCTCCTCAAGCTCATTCGGCTGGTTCCAGCGGCTCACGCCCCTGGCTAATGACTGACGCCTCTTCGGGGCTAGGCGCCCGGCCGGTTGAGGGGCGCAAAGGCGTCCACCGCAAGACACAACTTGGTCACTTTCCCACACCCAGTCTAGCAGGGGCAGAACGCGAACGCTATTCGTGGTTATTCCGCTGTGCCTCCTGGTTTGCCGGCAGCATGACCTTCCGCGCGCGATCCGTGAAGCGTTCGTACATTGGTATGCTGCCCTCCGGCCTTCGCTATCGTACGCCGTGGTCAACTCTTCAGTCTTCGGTCACTCATACTGAAGGGCGGCCAGCAAGTCGAGCCGGGCGGCCCGCTCGGCCGGCGCCCACGAGGCTAGCAGGACCAGGAGCATGGCCCCGGCGAAACAGCCCACAAAAAGAATCGGGTGAAGCACAAACGGCACCGGGTAGCCCACCAGCGGCATCATGCTGCGGGTGATGAGATAAGCGCTGGCCACTCCGGAGCACATTCCCAGCACGACCCCGATCAGCCCGATGAGCCCGGCCTGGGAGAGCACCATCTTGCGGACTTGCCGCCGCGTCATGGCGACGACCCGCAGCAAGGCCAGCTCACGGGTTTGTTCGATGACATTCATGCTCAAGGTATTGGCGATCCCGAAGGCCGCCACCACGAAGCTGAGCACCAGGATCCCCCATAGTCCCCCGACGAGGCCTGCCAGAATAACATCCAGTTTCCGGCTCAGTTGGGCAAAGGAATACAGCATGACGCCGTGTTGTCTGGCGATGCGTGCCAAGGCTGCGTAGACCTGGGAGAGATCACTCGGGGCCGCTTGGATCAACAGCGCGTCCACCCCTCGCACATGGAAGAGCGGCTTGGCCGCGGCACGACTCATGAAGACCACGTATCCCCCGGTCATGTAGTCGATGGCCAAAGCAGCAATGCGGAACTTCTTCACCCCCTGACGGGTTTCGATGGCGATTTTGTCCCCCACCCCAAGCCCGGCGCGGTGCGCCAGCACCGTACCGATCACCACCTCGCCGTGGAGCAGTTTGCGACGCACGTATTGCGGGCTGGCATGGTAGAGATCCAAGCCAAGCGATGGGCCGCTGAAGCTGCTGACGATCACGTAAACCTGGTGCTGGGCAGCGCGGGCGGTAAGAAAGCGAATCGTGCCGACAGAAGCTACCCCCGGGACCTTCCGCACCTGATCGACCAGGCTCAACGGCAGTTCCACCGTCTGGCCGGTGGCCGGATTCGGGGCCGATCCACGAATCACAAAATCGGCCAACATCGTTTGCCGGAACCAGGAACGGACGTCGCCGATGTTGTTGATGATGGCCGTTCCCTCTCCGATCCCCATGCTCACCGCCAGGTACAGGACACCCATGGTGAGCGCCGTGCGAACCGGACGGCGGCGGGTCTGCCGCTCGGCGAGTCGCCCTTCCAACCGCAGCCAAGGGTTGAGCAGCCAGGCAGCGGCACGCCCCAGCGGTGTCAACAGCCAGGGGATCAGCAGCACGATGGAGACCATCGAGACCACTGCCAATGGCACGACGGCGGCAATCGGAAGCCAACCCCGGACGCCGGCCGCTGACAGCCCGCCCGCGACCACCACCACGGCCAGGCCACTCCAGGTCAGCCATCGCGGGGCTCGGCTATCGCCGCTTGCCACCGGCGGACGCATGGCCTCCAGGGGCGAAATCCGGGTCGCCATCAGAGCCGGGATCACGGCCGCAACTACGGCCAACGCCGGTCCGAGTCCCGCCGCCAAGAGAAACGCGAACGGAGTGAAAGTGATTGGGGGCGGCAGCGACGTGTACAGACGGGTAACGCCGCGCATCAGCAGGTAGCCGCCGCCGGCGCCCAGCAGGCACCCCAGCACGGTGCCGCAGATCCCAAAGACCAGTCCCTCGGTCAGCAGCATGCGGACGATTTGCCCCCGCGTGGCCCCCACCGCCCGCAAGATGGCCAGTTGCCCGCGGCGCTCGCTGATGTTCATCAACAGGGTGTTGACAATAATGATCACCGCCAGTGCGACGGCAAAGTCGCTGGCAAAACGGAGACCCTGCCGCACGCTGACCAAGGTTTTTTCGGCCATTGCCGTCCGCCTGGCTGGCGGATGGATCTCCAACCCGGCAGGCAGGATCTTGCCGACTTTGGCAGCCACGGTCCTCGCGTCGGCCCCGGACTTCAAGACCAGGTCAATTGTGTTGATCCTGCCAGGAAAGACGAAGTCCCGCTCGGCAAGCCCCAAGGGGAGAAACAGTACGCCGCCCTGGTTGAAGCCCCCTACCCCGCTGGCCGCAAGCAGACCGACGACTTTCACTCGCTTGAGCGGGGGCCACCCGCGCGGGGTCATTAGTTTGAGTTCGTCGCCGACGTGGATTCCCGCGCCCGCGGCGAAGCTGGCGCCCAAGAGGGCGCCTTGGTCGTGCTCGCTCTGGAAATACCGCCCGGCACGCAACTGGTAATCTCGAATCTGGCGGTCCTGGCTCGGGTCAATGCCCATCATCAGCACATTGACCCGCTTGCCTCGAAAGCGGAGCACTGTCAACCGCTGCACGCTAGGAACCGCGGCCTGCACCCCCGCGACCTGCCGGAGCCTGGCGGCCAGCCCCTCTTCAAAGCCGCCGCCGCCTTGGGCAGTGACTTGTAGGGCAGCTCGGCCCGCCAACTCCTCGTACATCCGGCGGTAAGCCTGCTGCGTGGTGGCAGTACCCAGAGATACGGCCACGATGGCTGCCATGCCAATGGCGATGCTTAACAGCGTGAGCACGGCCCGACCGGGTCGATGCCTCATTTCCAACGATGTAAGTGTCCACAAGATCATTGCTGCGGGCAAATACCTCTCGAACCCTTTGGAGCCGCTAAATAATAATAGAGATCGCCGACCTGGAATACAGTGAACAAAAATCCTCGCACCGGTAGTGGGAAAACCAGGAGCGACTACAATCACGGCTGAGGAAGGTTCGGCTGCTGCCTTGATTGCGGTGGATGGCGTTCCACCGCCCGGCGTAATGCTCGGAACTGGCGAACGAAATCGAGCAGCCAGCCTCCGCCTCCATGTCGTTGCGCTGCGGCTGTCCGCCCGATTGGACTTATGGCGGGGCAGAAGACCACTCGATCAGGTGACATGGGCGGCCGGCCTGCTTTCCCATAATCTCGCGGCCGTTTGACTCACTCGGCATAATTCTGCCGGGTTAGTCCGTCTTCTCAGGAGGGACCGTTATGCAATCGCCGTCCTCAAAAATGCTGATCTCGTCGTGGTGGTTCCAGGCGTCGCTGCTGACCTTCGCCTTCGGCTTTGCGGTGCTTGGCTACCTGGCGTACCGGATTCACGCGGACCATCCGCCGATCCCCGCCCGAGTGCTTGACGATCGCGGCCGGGTGCTGTTTACCGGCGAGGACATCATGGGCGGCCAGCACGTCTTTCAGAAATACGGTCTGATGCAGCATGGCACGATCTTCGGGCACGGGGCTTACCTGGGCCAGGACTTCAACGCGGAGTATCTGCATCGCGCCGGGCTCGCGATGCTGGAACTCTACAGCGGCTCGCCGCATTTCACGCCGCAAGCCCAGGCTAGGGTGATCGAGGAATTTAAAGCCAACCGTTATGACGCGGCGACCGGCAACCTGACTTACAGTCAGGGCCAAGCCGTCGCCTTCCACCGCCTCCGCGACTATTATGCCAAGTTCTTTGGCCCCACTGCCGGGCAGCAGGGGCTCAAGCGGCCACCGATCACCGAGGCCGGCGACATTCATCGGCTCACGGCCTATTTTTCATGGGCGGCTTGGGTTTCCGCCGCCGTGCGGCCAGGCGCCGGTTACTCGTACACCAACAACTGGCCTCCCGAGCCGATGGTCGGCAACGAACCGACCGCCCAAGCGTTCGTGTGGAGTGCGCTTAGTCTGATCAGCTTGCTAGGCGGAACGGGTCTGGTGCTTTTTTTCGTGGGCAAGTACGACCTGCTGGGCTGGCACCGGACCGACGAGGAAGAGCCGGGCCGCAACTTGCGGTTCCGCCCGCCGGAAGACGTGCGGCTTGCTCCGGCCCAGCAGGCCACCGCCTGGTACTTCTTGGTGGTGGCCGGTTTGTTCCTTCTTCAAGGGCTGCTGGGCGGTGCTAACGCCCATTATCACGTGGAGCCGGGCGGGTTCTACGGACTGGACATCGGCCGGTGGCTGCCTTACAACCTCTCGCGAACCTGGCACGTCCAGTTGGCCCTGTTTTTCGTATGCGCGAGCTACCTGGCCATGGGAATCTTCATCGCCCCCATGATCGCAGGCCGTGAGCCTCGGCACCAGGACAAGCTGGCGATCGCCTTGTTCGCCGCCCTGGTCGTGGTAGTCTTGGGCAGCCTGGCGGGTGAGGCGGCCAGCATCAAGGGGGCGTTCGGCAGGAGCGCCGGCTGGTTCTGGCTGGGCGATCAGGGCTGGGAGTATCTGGACTTGGGGCGACTATGGCAGATCTTGTTGGTATTGGGCATGTTTCTTTGGGTAGCCATTCTCATCCGCGGCCTGCGGCCGCGTCTGAAGACCGAGCATCCCGGCAATCTGCCGTATCTGTTTCTCTACAGCGCCCTGTCGATTCCCGTCTTCTATGCAGCGGGCCTGGCTTTCGGCAGGAACGCGGACTTCGCCGTCATGGACTTCTGGCGATTCTGGGTGGTGCATCTGTGGGTGGAGGATTTCCTGGAATTGTTCACCACCATCATGGTGGCCTACATTTTTGTCCTCTTGGGCGTGGTCCGTCCCGTCACGGCGACGCGGGTCGTCTATCTCGACGTGATCCTCTACTCGATCGGCGGCGTGATCGGCACCATGCATCACCTCTACTTCAGCGGCGCGCCGGCGATTCACATGGCCCTGGGCGCCATGTTTTCAGCGATGGAGGTGATCCCCTTGGTGCTATTGACCTTCGAGGCCTGGCGATTCATGCGGCTGGGGGCCTATCAGACTCAAGAGCTCGCGATGGCAGCCGGCAATCCGGGCTTTCCGCATTATTGGGCGGTGATGTTCCTGATTGCCGTCGGCTTCTGGAACTTCCTCGGCGCCGGCGTGTTTGGTTTCCTCATCAATTTGCCGATCGTCAGCTACTACGAGATCGGCACGCAATTTACGGCCAATCACGCCCACGGGGCCCTGATGGGCGTTTACGGCATGCTGGCCATCGGCTTCTTCATGTTTGTCGCACGCTACTTCATTCCGCCGGATCGCCGCAGCCGCTGGGCGATGGCGACTTCATTTTGGAGCTTGAACGTCGGCTTGGCTTGGATGCTCGTAGCCAATCTGGTGCCGTTGGGCGGTGTGCAGCTCTACGACAGTTTCCAGAACGGCTACTGGCACGCGCGGCAGGCGGCATTTTTCCAGCAACCCACGGTAAGGTTCCTCGAATGGCTGCGGTTGCCGGGCGACTTACTGTTCATTGTTGGCGGCATCTTGCCAGTAGTGTATTTGGCAATCCGCATGTTTCTGTCGCGAAATCGCTACCAACGCCTCCCTTCCGGTCAGGCGGTGGAGGAGTTCACGCAGGTGTACGAGGCCGGCTAGCACAGTGGCCGGCTAGTTTCCAGCGCGGGCGCCGTCTTCGGACCGTCGGCCACAAGATTGACATCCTTCTGCTAGCGGAGCTATAATCAGGCCCGCTGTGCGCTCTGGCAGCCCGCGCACGGCTGCCTCCCGCCCACCAGAAACCCAGCGCGGCCTGCGGCCGCAACCAAACTGTCTATCTCTACAATTTGTGCGAAATAACAAGAATTCGACGGTTAGCAGTACAGATGGGGATACTAAGAATCTCAACCAGCGTCTTCTGTCTGGCGGCCTTGCTGGCGGGCGCGGCGGCCCGCGCGGCCGACCGCCCCAATATCGTGTTCATCTTTTCCGACGATCACGCCTACCAGGCGGTCAGCGCCTACGGCGGCCCGCTGGCGAAAATCGCCCCTACGCCGCACATTGACCGGCTGGCGCGGGAAGGAATGCTGTTCGACTGCTGTTACGTGACCAACTCGCTGTGCGGGCCGAGCCGGGCGGCCGTGCAAACCGGCCTATACTCGCATCGGAACGGTTTCTATTCCAACGGCGGCGACGTATTCGACGGCTCGCAGACTACCTTTCCCAAACTGCTCCAAAAGGCGGGCTATCAGACGGCCATCATCGGCAAGTGGCACCTGGTGAGCGATCCGCAAGGCTTCAACTACTGGAACATCCTTTACGGGCAGGGGCAGTACTACAATCCGCCCATGAACCGCATGGGCCGGCGGGTCAAGTACGAAGGCTATACGACCGACGTCCTCGCCGATCTGGCGATGGAATGGCTCGAGAAGAAGCGTGATCCGGCCCGGCCATTCGTGCTGATGTATCAGAACAAGGCCCCGCACCGCGAGTGGGAACCGTCGCTGAAATACCTGCATCTCTTCGACGATCTGAAGATTCCCGAACCTGACACGCTCTTCGACGACTATGCCGGCCGCGGGAAGGCGGAGAGAACGCAGGACATGACCATTGCCAAGACGATGAACGCGCGGGACTTGAAACTCATGACGCCCGGCGACCTCAACGACCGGCAGCGGAAGGTGTGGGAGGCGGCCTACGCCCCGAAGAACGCGGCCTTCGAGAAGGCCGGGCTCAGCGGCCGCGACCTGGTCCGCTGGAAGTACCAGCGCTACATGAAAGACTACCTGCGCTGCATCCGCAGCATCGACGACGGCGTGGGCCGCATCCTCGACTACCTCGACCGGACGGGCCTGGCGGCCAACACGATCGTCGTCTACACGTCCGACCAGGGCTTCTACCTGGGCGAGCACGGCTGGTTCGACAAGCGCTGGATTTTCGCCCAGTCGCTGGGCACGCCGCTGGTCGTGCGCTGGCCCGGCGTGGTCAAACCGGGCACGCGCAACCGTCACGACATTGTCTCGAATCTTGACTTCGCCGAGACGTTCTGCGAAGTCGCCGGCGTCCCGGTTCCTGCGGAAATGCAGGGCCGCAGCCTGGTGCCCGTGCTCCAAGGCCGCACGCCGAACGACTGGCGAAAGTATTTCTACTATCATTACTACGAGTGGCCGGCGGTTCACAACGTCCGCCCGCACTACGGCGTCGCCAGCAATCGCTACAAGTTGGTGAAATTCTACGGCGACGTGGACTATTGGGAATTGTTCGACCTGCGAAAAGATCCCGAGGAGCTGACCAGCGTCTACAACGACCCGGCCTACGCCGCGACGCGAAAGGCGTTGCACGCCGAGCTGGACCGGCTGCAGAAGAAGCTCGGCGATACCGATCCCGAAGTGCCGCTCAAGGAGCTGCGCCGGAGGGCCGTTCTGAAGAGCCATCCGCTCAAGTCGGCGAAGGCCGACGCCGCCAAACGGAAAATCGTGTTCGTTGCCGGCTCGCCCAGCCATGGCTACGGCGATCATGAGTATCATGCCGATTGCCTGCTGTGGTCGAAGTGGCTGAAGGCAGCCTATCCGAACCTCGAAACGGTGGTTACCCGAAATGGCTGGCCGAAAGACCCGCACGCCCTCGACGCCGTCGATGCGATCGTGATTTCCTCGGACGGCGGCGGCGGGCAGCCGATCCTGCCGCACCTTGATCAGGTCGGAAAGCTGATGCGGGGCGGCGTGGGCCTGGCCTGTATCCACTACGCCGTGGAGGTGCCCAAGGGCCAGGCCGGTGACCTGTTGAAGCACTGGATTGGCGGTTACTTCGAGACATTCTGGTCGGTCAATCCGATTTGGAAGGCGGAGTTCCGAGAATTCCCCGATCATCCGGTGGCCCGCGGGCTGAAGCCGTTTGCCATCACCGACGAATGGTATTACAACATGCGTTTTCTGGACGACATGCAGGGGATCACGCCGATCCTGACCGCCACTCCGCCTGACAATACGCGCCGCCAAGGCCACGACGCCCACGGCGCCAACGAGTTCGTGCGGGCACACCAAGGGAGGGCCGAACACCTGGCTTGGGTGTATCAGCGTCCTGACGGCGGGCGGGGATTCGGCTTCACGGGCGGTCACTCACACTGGAACTGGGCCAATCGCAGCTTCCGTACCGTGGTTCTCAACGGCATCGCCTGGGTAGCAAAGCTCAAAGTGCCGCCCGGCGGCGTCCCTTCCCAAAAACCGACGTTTGCGGAGTTGGCTGCCCACCTGGACAAGCCGCAGCCGGCCAATTTCGATCGCGAAAGGGTCTACCAACTGATCGAAAGCTGGTAATTGGCAGATCGACCAGGAAAGGCCGCCGTCCCGACTGCGGGCTAGCTTCCACAAATAGAACACCAAGAACCCCACTACCGCCATCATCAGCAGGCCGGAGAGCCCGACGATTTCCCGCGGGCGGCGGTAGCTGCAGGCCCAGAGCACCGTGAGGAAATCCAGGCAAGAGAACTTGGCCAATGGTCCTATATTCCACTTGACCACATCTTGAAGTCGCCGCTAGAAAGACGGCGAGCGGGCCACGATCACCAGTCGGTGGCGGTCGGCGAAGTCGATCGCCTCGGCCTGGTCGAGCAGGATCGTGCGGCCGGCCTCGAGGGCCAGCACCTTGCCGCCGGCCTCCACCAGGGATTGCAGCGTCCGCAGGCCGACGGTGGGCACGTCGAAGCGCATGTCTTGTTGCGGCTTGGCGACCTTGACCACGGTGAATCCGCCCGCGCGGCACAGCAACCCGGCGCGGCGGATACACTCGTCGGTCCCCTCGACGGCCTCAACGGCCATGACCGCCTGGTCCTTGACCGCCACGCTCTGGCCGATGTCGAGCCGGCCCATCTCTTTGGCGATCCGCCAACCGAAAGCGATGTCTTTTTCCTGCCAGGCCGACGGCCCGCGGCCGGTGAGCTGGCCGGGCTCGACCAGCAGCTCGGGCAGGTAATCGGTGGGCGGAGCGAAGCGGATCCCTTCGGCGGCGAACTCGGCCACCACTGCCCCGATCAGACTGTCGTCGCGGCAGTCTTTGCGCCGCGTCCAGAAATGGGGGGCGAACATGCGGATGGTCCTCAGGTCGGGCAGGTACCGCAGCCAGCTCCACCGCTGAAACAGCCGCACCTTGAAGATCTTGCCGGCCATCATGGCCTGGCTCACGCCGTGCTGGTGGAAATAGCGGATGGCGGCGCCGAACTTGGCCAGACCCAGCCAGCGGAAGTCGTGGCACGCCTCGGCCAGCGCCGGATCGGCGTGACCGATGGTGCCCAAGCAATAGGTCTTGCGTCCCTGCCGCCGCAGGGCTTCGGCGACCACCAGCGGATAACGGCCCCAGCCGGCAATCAGCCCGATGCGCTGCGGCGATGAGGGAGCAAGCTGGTCCATTCAGGCCACCGCCTGATGATCGTCGGGCTGGCCATTGGGGGCGGCGGTCTTCAAGGTGAACTGAGCGGCCGCCGACGGCGACTCGGCCAACAAGACCGCCACGATCCGTTGCAGTTGCTTCAACTCGTGCCGCATCTCCGGCAGCTTGCTGAAGGCGGCCTGCTTGACCTTCTGGTCGCGTTCCGGGGTGGCGGGGATGCCGATCACCCGGCTGCCCTCGGGCACGTCGTTGCTCACCCCGGCCTTCGCGCCCAACACCGCTCCCCGGCCAATATGGACATGATCGCGGACGCCGACCTGACCGGCCATGACCACATAATCGCCGGTGGTGGTGCTCCCGGCAATGCCCACCTGGGAGCAGAGCATATTGTGGCGGCCGATCTGGCAGTTGTGGGCGATCATCACCAGGTCGTCAATCTTGGTCCCTTCGCCGATGGTCGTCGGCCCATAAGTGCCCCGATCTACGGTCGATCCAGCGCCGATTTCCACATCGGCCCCCAGGACCACATTGCCCAACTGGGCGGAAAGAACGTGGCAACCGTCGGCAAAGCGGTAGCCGAAGCCATAGGCCCCCAGCACCGCATTGGCGTGGATCGTGCAGCGCGGACCGACGACCGTGTTTTCGTAGAGCACCGCGTTCGGAAAGATCACCACCTTCTCGCCGATCTGCGAGCCGCTCATAATCCTTACGCCGCAGTGGATCGTCGAGCCGTCGCCGATGGTAACGTCGTCGCCAACGGTGGCGAAGGGGTGTACGGTAACTTCTTGACCCAGCTTGGCCGAAGGACTAACGGCGGCCAAGGGACTCACGCCCGAACAAACCTCTTCGCGGGGCGGGCGGAACCAGCGGACTACCGCCGCGAAGGCCTGATGCACGTCGTCCACCTGGATGGCCGGCAGACTCTGGGGAGTGAACTCGCGGGGGGCGATAACCGCGGTCGCCCGGCAGCGTTCCAGCCGCTGCCGCTTGTCGGCCCGATCTACCAAGGTGATTTGACCGGGCTCGGCCTCAAACAGCGATGCGGCTCCGGAGATCAGTACGTCACCGCTACCGGTCAGGTGGCCGCCGACCAGCGCCGCCAACTCGGCCAGAGTCGCCTGCATGATGCGGAGTCCTTTCCCTGTGAACCCATCCGTGACGTTCCCCCGGAGTGGAGGAGGCGATCTTCGGAGGCCATGCACTGTACAGAATTTGGGGTGTCGGAACAAGGTCAGTGGTTGGCCATCCAGCTAAAGAGGTTATCGGACTGGCCTAGAAGATGGGTTTCTTCTCCGAAACCAGCCGCTCATGCCACGCGACCGACGCGCCGCGAGGGCGGGGTTCGCAGCGCGAAACCGGGAGGAAGCCGCTGCCCCCGCACGTGACAGACTCGCCGGTTGGCACAAAAACGATTATGATGGCGGCTCCGCCTGAAAACGGGCGCGCCATCGCGGCTCACAAGCTGCGGGCCTGCCGCCATGCCGTTTTGGGCGCGCGCCATGGAGTACACCAGACTTTCACGTAGGAGGTTAGCGCCGATGGCACCTGGAGTTACCCGTCGCAATTTTCTAGGCACTACTGGGACCCTGGCGGCCGGCCTTACCAGCGGGGCAGCAATGGCGGCCGGAAGCGCGCAAGCCGCCGAAACCGCGGTGGGGGACCGGCTCAAGGTCCTCGGTATCGGTTGCAGTCATCGCAAGGGCAGGACGACGTCCACCGCGCTGGGCGTCTGCCTCGAGGCGGCCCGCGCCGTCGATCCACGAATTGACGTGGAACTAATCGAGTTGGCCGGCCTGAAGATACCCGGCCATGTGGCGGCTGGCGTCCCGCTCGAACCGGGCGAGCGGGATGACTTTCCCCAAGTGGCCAACAAGATTGCCGACCCGGCTCTGGCCGCGCTCATTCTCGCCACGCCGGTCTACTTCGGCAACATGTCGTCGCCATGTAAGGCGTTGATCGAACGCTGCACCATCTTCCATACCGATCATTCCCCTTTGACGAATAAGGTTGCCGGGGTGCTGGCGGTGGGGGGAGGGCGGAACGGCGGCGTGGAACTGACCGTTCGTTCCGTTCAGGTGGCCCTGATGTCGCTGCAAATGATCGTAGTGGGCGACGCCCGGCCGACCGGGCACTGGGGCGGCACCGCCTGGTCCGGCGCCGAGGCGGTCAAGAATACCAAGGGCCCCGACATCACCCGCGACGAATTGGGCATGGCCACCATGAAAAACCTCGGCCGCCGGGTGGCGGAAATGACCCTGCGCTTGGCCGGGTGCCGTGCTTGCTAAGCGAGCAAAACGAGACCGCAAGCGTGTGGCTGTGGCGTTTCGCTGCAACATGCCCACGACAAGCGCGGGCATGCCCCCCAGCAAGATCCGCCGCTCAGGAACTCCGCTTGCCGCCGCCCACCCGGCCGCGCCGTTGGTACTCGCGGCTGGCCGCCTCCAGGGTGCGGCGCTCCTTGGTGGTCAGGCTGGCCTCGCCTTCGCGATAGATTTTCTCCAGGATGCGGTCGACTTCCGTGCTGAGATCGTGCGGTTCCTCTTCCTCGACCCGATGGATGTGCAACTTGGGGCGGCGCAGGGCGCGCACCTGGGCGGCGATGCTGTCGGTCCATTGGGTGAGATTCCAGCGCTGGCGATAGTAGACCAGCGCGAAAGCCGCCCCGGCCAAGTGCATGACATAGGCCACGTGCGAGCCTCCTTGTTCGCCCAAGGCGCCGTACATGTCCAAGCCCACCATCAACACCCCGAATAGCCATGCCGGAATGGGCAGCACGAAAAACAGCAGGAGGGTACGCTGCGGAAAGTTCAGCGCGTAAAGCACCACCACTCCGGCGATGGCCCCGGAGGCCCCGTAGGCGATCACGTTGTGCACGCCGCTGAGCTTGCTGACGATGTTCCACACCACGCCGGCGACGACGGCCATCACCAAATACAGCCGCAAGAACTCCTTGGGTCCGTAAGCCGCCTCGACATCGTAGCCCAGAAAGAATAGGGCCAGCATGTTGAAGAGGATGTGGTTGATGCCGGGTTCATGGGCGAAGGCGTAGCTGAGATACTGCCACCACAACCAAGGCTGGGTGAGCGTATCGGCCACCGCCGGCGGAGCTTCAGACAGAGCTTCCGCACGATCCGGGGCGTTCCAGGGCGAAGCGGCTGGCTCC
The DNA here is from genome assembly GCA_021784975.1 of Planctomycetota bacterium. GTDB lineage: Bacteria > Planctomycetota > Planctomycetia > Pirellulales > Thermoguttaceae > JAJYGU01. The sequence continues at coordinate 743 of JAJYGU010000294.1, read as the reverse complement.
GTATCGACGTGCACCGCCATGTGGTCGCTCAGCCAGCGGCCCCCACGGGGCGTCTCCGGCATGAACAGGCCGTCGACGATCCAGAGGGCGACGTTGATCAGGATCAGCGCGCTGACCACGGTTTGCGGGGTGCGGAGTGTCAACCCAGGCCGTGGTTCACGGTAGTAATCGCGATCGTAGAACCCCACGCCGTTATCTTCCCTCGGCGTTCGATTGCACCATGTCGTGCACCCGCTGGTCGATGCGTCGCACTGCCTCCCATTGCGACCGGGCAAGCTGGTCGGCCGCCGCCTGGTTGGCCTTCAACAACTGGTCAACCTCCGCCGTAACCGCCTCCAATTGACTTTGGAGCTTCTCGTGATAAGCCTTCACAATATCCCGTTGATGGGCGAACTTGGCCAACTTCTCTTTGGCCTCGACCACGTGCTTGGCGTCGGCTTGTTCCTGCCGCCTGGCGTCGGCCAAGGCCGAGTCGATCAATGCCTTGTCGCGGGTGGTAGCCTCAAACAGGTCGAGCATCTGGGTCCAATTGATCCGGTCGGCATGGAAAAGGGTCTGGTAGTCGCGGAGCGCCCGGACGTACTTGCCGTTGACGGTGTGATCGGCCGGCTCGTTCTTGGCCGCCGGTTTGCCGTCGTTGAGATACTCCGTCGCCACGTCCCTCGGCAGGATCGCCTCCTTCTGCTTGTCGGTCAAATCGGCAAACAGGCGATGGTTGTCGTGGGGCATCTGCTCGTAGAGGA
>JAJYGU010000471.1 GCA_021784975.1 Planctomycetota bacterium | reverse complement strand
GATTTCCGTTTGCAGCCCGACTCGCCAGCCGCCAAGATCGGCTTCAAGCCCTTTGATTTCACCAAGGCGGGGGTCTACGGCGATCCGGCCTGGCTGCGGAAGGCCAACGAGGTCTCCTACCCGGCGGTCCGCTTCGCACCCTAGTGAAGATGCATCATGATGACCTGCCGCCTGTTGTTGATTGCGGCGATGTTGGGCGGTTGCAGTTGGCTGGCTTCCTTTGCGCGCGGAGCGGGCACTAACGAGCCGACCCGGCCGCTGATGTGGTCGAGCAACGCCGAGGCGGAGCAACCGGACGTCTACGTGGCCTTCCGCGGCCAGTGGGACCTGCCGTCGGCCGCCGACGTAAAGGTGCGGCTGCTGGGCGCTTCCTGGTTCGCCGCCTGGCTCGACGGCGAGTTCGTTGCCGAAGGGCCGGCCCGGTTTCCCGCCGAGTTTCCCCAATACCAGACCTACGGCTTCCACCTGGCCGCCGGGCGTCACACGCTGGCCATCCAGGTACATCACATGGGGCTGGCCACCCGCATGCTCAGCAATCTCCAGCCGTTTCTTTATTGCGTGGTGCTGGCCCAAGGGAAGGAGCTTCCCGTTGGCTGGCGGTGCTCGCGGCTGGGCGGATACGCCTCGCAGGTCAGGCGCATCAATCCCGAACTGGGGTTTATCGAGTGGTGCGACACGCGCCAGAACCCGGACTGGCGCAGGCCGGATTTCGACGATTCGTCCTGGCCCCAGCCGGCCAGGGTCGCCAGAAAGCTCGGCCGGTTCAGGCCATTGTCGATCGCGAATCCGCGATCGCTAATCTCAACGCCGAACCTCGTGGCTTCCGGCTCGCTGGTCGAAGTCTTCGGTTACGAGCGCGACAATCCGGCGGCCCGCTTCTTCCTCCGCGACCTCTCGCCGGCCAAGGAGCCGCCGCAGGGCGTGTGGCGGCGGTACGATCTGGGCCGCGTCCGGCTGATGCGGCCGCGATTTGTGCTCGATGTACCGGCGGGGGCGGTGGTGGAGTTTGCCTATTGCGAGGCGCTCCGCTCGGGCCGCGTCTGCCCGTGGATCACGCTTTCCGCCGGCGATTCGTGTAATTTGGACCATTACGTTGCCCGCGGCGGCCGGCAAGAGTTCTTTCCCATAACCCCCAAGGGCGGCCGCTTCCTCGAAGTCCACGTGCTGGCGCCGCCGGACCAGATTCATTTCCTCCGCGAGGAGGTGCTGGAACGCTGTTACTACGGTCCGGCCGAGGGCGATTTCACGACCAGCGACCCCCAACTCAACCGCATTTGGTCGGTCGGCGTAGAGACGCTGAGGGCCTGCGCCGAGGACGCCTGCATCGACAACCCGACCCGCGAGCGCGGGCAATGGGCCGGCGACGTGCTCACCGTCGGGGCCGACATCGCCGCCGCCGTCTTCTCCGACCTTCGCTTGTGTCGCCGCGGGCTGGTGCAGTGCGCCCAATGTGCTCGCAGCGATGGGCTCGTGGCCGGCCTGTGCCCGGGCGGCTGCGAATATCTGTCGAGCTATGCCGCCCAATGGATTAGCGGGGCCGTCCACCTTTGGGAAATGTCGGGCGACCGCCGCCTTTTGGAGGAGATGTTGCCGTATGCCGAGCGCAACATCGCGGCCTTCGAGCATCACCGCACGCCACAGGGCATCGACGATTCCCTGGGTTGGTCCTTTGTGGATTGGGGCTACGTGCGAAATCCCGGTCCGAGCGACATGGGGCTCAACCTGCACTACCTGGCCGCGCTGCGCGACATGGTCCGTTGGTGCGAGGCGCTCGGCAAGCACGATCGCGCCGGCTACTATCGAGGCCTGGCCGAGGGAATGCAGGGGGTGGTGCGGCGTTACTTTGACGCCGAATTGGCCCGAGGCGGCGAGGTTTGGCCGCGGATTGGCTACCACCGCGCCGTGCTGGGGTTGCGGCTGGGGTTCTTCCGCGCCGAGCAGGAGCGGGCCTGCGTGGCCTTTCTCAAAGCCCATATACTCCGCTGCTTTCCCAACGATCCTTCCGCTCCGCGCCTGAGCGACCCGGCGGCCAACAATCCGTGGTTGATTACACCCTATTTCGGCCACTATGCCCTGCCGCTGTTGATCGAGCGGGGCGAGATGGACTTCGTGCTCGATCAATACCGCAAGTGCTGGGGCTGGGCGTTGGAGGACGGCCGGAGCACCTGGCTGGAGGTCTTCGACACCCGCTGGAGCCATTGCCATCAATGGGCCGGCTGTCCGACGTGGCAGATGTCGCGCTATTTGCTCGGCTTGCGGCCGCGATATGATCTTGGGGACCGCCATTTCGTGTTTTCGTTGGTCCCCGGTTCGCTCTCCGGCGCTCAAGGCCGCGTGCCGCTGCCTAACCGGGGCGGGTCGATCCGCGTAGAATGGTCACGGACGGCCGACGGGCTGAAGTACCGGCTGGAGACGCCGATCCCAATCCACTTGCACTTCCCCGTGAAGGACGCTCGCGGCAAGGTGCCCGTCGTGTCGATCGAGCATATTTTTGCGGAGACCTTTCGTGGTTTGTGAATGTTTGACGATGTAAGCGACATCTTTGAGGCGACGGTCGATTGGCCAAAACGTCTGGCCCACGAGGCCCCCTTCTACCGCCGTTGGTTCGAGCAGGTCGGCGTGCGGAGCGTCGTCGACGTGGCCTGCGGCGGCGGCCGGCACGCGGCCATGTTCCACGACTGGGGGCTCGACGTTGAAGGGGCCGACATCAGCCAAAAAATGATTGCCCGCGCCAAGGCCGCCTTCGGTGAGTCGGAGCGGCTTCGTTGGGCAGTCCGCGGGTTTGACGAGCCGTACACGCCCCGGCCGCCGTTCGATGCAGCCGTCTGCGTGGGCAACTCGCTGGCGCTGGCCGCCGACCGGGCGATGGCCGAGCGGGCGGTCCGGCAGATGTTATCCATGGTCCGCGGCGGAGGGCTGGTAGTGATCCATGTGCTGAATCTCTGGAGCCTGCCCGACGGGCCGTGTGTCTGGCACAAGTGCCAGCAAGTAACGCTGCCTGCCGGCGGGGCAATCGTTCTCCGCGGGGTACACCGCTGCGGCGGGCGCGGCTACGTGGAGCTGGCCGCCATCACGCCAGGCGGGGACGCATCCGGCGTGCCCACGCTCCGCGCCGAGGCGACGCCGTTGTTGGGCTTCGAGGCGACGGATCTCGAACGCATGGCCAGAAGCAGCGGGGCCGCGGAAACTTGTTTCTTCGGCGGCTACCGGAACCAACCCTACGAACGCGAAAAGAGCAGCGACCTCATTATCGTAGCGACGCGGGGCAGCAACTAAACTTTGGGGCCTATTCAGATTTTTCAAGCTCAGAAGCGGAAAAGAGAAATTGCAGGCACACGGCCAGCGGGTGTCTGTTCGGAAATTCGCCCGCAGCAAGAAAGAGCCTGGAAATCGGCCACTTCGGCGGGTATGATGCGCGCCTGTCATGGTGCGCATGGGCAATGCCTGTGGGGACGAAGGCAAATCACATAATTGGACGTATTCCCTTTTCGCCCCTTGAGCCCCGCTGACGCCGGGCTGAGGAGCCCGAGAGTCAACAGCAAAGCGGTTCCGCTTGCGATCAGTGCCCGTGGCATGGCTGGTGTCCTCCGTTTGATGAAGTTTGTGCGAAAGCAACTGCGAATCCCCAGCGGAACCGGTCAGAGGCGCAACAATCAACCGGCCACGATCCTACCGCGCCGCTTGCCCGCCCGCAAGAAGCTTGCGGCGGCCGGTAGTCATTGGGCAGGGATTCGAGAGGACTTGATGATCCAGAGGACGCCGCCGGCCAAGGCCATCATCAGGCCGAGACCGTGCGGCACGATCACCAACAACCAGAACGCTACGGGAGACATCCCCGCCACGACGCCTCGCAGCGCGGCAAACGAGATCAACCCGCCGAGGGCGATCACTGCCAGGAGCACAGCGCCGCACAGGAGCCTCCGGTGCCAGCCGCGGCCTACCAGCACAAGCACACCTCCAAGCCCCATCATCCAGCCGATAGGATACGGCAGGATAGTCAGCAACCACCACGTGGAGTGCCCCGAATGGCCGCCCACTCCTCCGACGGCGCTTAAGGCGTACATCGCGCCAACGCCAACCGCCATTAGTAGGAAGGCCCAACCGAGAAGCCGTCGCTGGGGATTCTTACCCAGCAACCCGCCCAGTGCGACCAGGCCACTGCCGGGGAGAATCAATAGCGAGCCTTCCAGCGGGTCGGCGGCTCCCAAGAGCATAGATCGG
>JAJYGU010000432.1 GCA_021784975.1 Planctomycetota bacterium | reverse complement strand
GACTTCGCCTCGGTGGAGCGGGCGGGGAGCCGCCTGGGCACCGGCACCATGATCGTGTTGGACGACCGCACCTGTCCGGTCGGCATGGTTCACAACCTGGAGAAGTTCTTCGCCCATGAGTCGTGCGGCTGGTGTACGCCCTGCCGCGATGGACTGCCCTGGGTGGCGGCCACGCTGGAGGCCCTGGAAGACGGCCGGGGCCAAGAGGGCGACCTGGAAATCCTCGAGTCCCAGTGTTGGATGATGTCGCCCGGCCACACCTTTTGCGCCCTGGCGCCCGGGGCCGCCGAGCCGCTGCGCAGCGCCCTTATGTACTTTCGCGAAGATTTCCAGCGCCATATTGCCGAACGGCGCTGCCCGTGGAGATGACCCGTGGCCACAATCTACATCGATAACCAGCCCTACGTGGTGAAGGACGGGCAAAACCTGCTGCGGGCCTGTCTGTCGTTGGGGTTCAACCTGCCCTATTTCTGCTGGCACCCGGCGATGAACTCGGTGGGCGCCTGCCGTCAGTGCGCGGTGAAACAATTCAAGGACGAGAAAGACACCAAAGGCCGAATCGTCATGGCCTGCATGACCCTGGCCGCCGACGGCACGCGGATCTCGATCGACGACCCTGAGGTCCGCCGCTTTCGGGCGGGGGTAATCGAGTTTCTGATGGTCAACCATCCCCACGACTGCCCGGTCTGCGACGAGGGCGGCGAGTGCCACCTTCAGGACATGACCGTCATGACCGGGCATAACTATCGCCGCTTTCGCTTCCGGAAGCGCACGCACCGCAACCAGGAACTGGGGCCGCTGGTCAACCACGAGATGAACCGCTGCATCGCCTGCTACCGCTGCCTCCGTTTCTACCGCGATTATGCGGGCGGGCGGGATTTCGACGTCTTCCAGTGGCACAACTACGTCTATTTCGGCCGGCAGTCCGACGGGGTCCTGGAGAATGAGTTCAGCGGCAATCTGGTCGAGGTCTGTCCCACCGGGGTCTTTACCGACAAGACGCTCAAGGGCCATTACACCCGCAAGTGGGACTTGCAGACCGCCCCCTCGATTTGCGTCCATTGCGGCTTGGGCTGCAACACGATTCCCGGCGAACGCTACGGCATTTTGAGGCGAATCCGCAATCGCTACCACCGCGAGGTGAACGGTTACTTCCTCTGCGACCGCGGCCGCTACGGCTACGAGTTTGTCAACAGCCCCCGTCGCATCCGGCAACCCATCTTCCGCAGCGAGCGCAGCGGCGCGGCCCAGCCCGTTGAGAAGCAAGCGGCCTTGGAGCAAGCCGCGAAGATCCTGGGCAGCGGAGAGCGGGTGATCGGCATCGGCTCGTCGCGGGCATCGCTGGAAGCCAACTTCGCCCTACGGACACTGGTCGGTGCAGACCGCTTCTATCGCGGACTGGCCGAGGCCGAGTGCCGGCTCCTCGACACGGCCATCGCCCTGTTGCGGGACGGTCCGGCGCCGGCGGCCTCGATGTCCGACGCGGCCCAATCCGACGCCGTGCTGGTGCTAGGTGAAGACCTCACCAACACCGCCCCGATGCTGGCTTATTCGGTCCGTCAATCGACGCTGCAGCGCGAGATCGGTCTGACCAAGCGGCTGCACGTTTCCTGGTGGGACGACGCGGCTATTCGCCAGGCCCTGCAGGAGCGGCGCGGACCGCTGTATATCGCTACCCCCGCCGCCACCAAGCTCGACGACGTGGCGACGGAGGTCTATCGGGCCGCGCCGGACGACCTGGTGCGATTCGCTCAGGCCCTTGCCCATGCTTTGGGGGCGGAAATTCCGCCAGTGTCCGCCTTGCCTCGTAAGTTGGCCGCGCTCGCCGACGTGGTGGCCGAGGCCTTGTACTTGGCCCGCCGGCCGGTGGTCGTCTGCGGCACCAGCAGCGGCAGCGAGTCGCTGCTGCGGGCGGCGGGCAACGTTGCCTGGGCGCTTTCGGCAGCCGAGCACCGCGGACAATTGTGCCTGGTCCTGCCTGACTGCAATAGTTTTGGGTTGGGGTTGCTGGGCGGCGGCAGCCTGGCCGACGCCTGCCGGGCCATCCAGGAAGGAAAGGCCGAAACTGTCGTAGTGCTGGAGAATGACCTGTCGCGGCATGCGGACCAGGCAGCCCTGAAGCTGCTCGACGAGGTACGACACCTGGTGGCCCTGGATTACTTGGAACACGCCACCACGGCAGCCGCCGAGTTGGTGTTCCCGGCCGCCACGTTTGCGGAGGCCAACGGCACCCTGGTCAACAACGAAGGCCGCGCCCAACGGTCGTACCAGGTCTTCGTGCCCCAGGGGAAGACTCAGGCGAGCTGGCGATGGCTCCAAGAGATGATGGTTGCCGTGGGGCGTCAGGCGGAGGCGTCCTGGCGGAGTTTCGATGAGATCACGGCTGCGCTGGCTGAGGCGTTGCCGATCTTCGCGGCCGTCAAGGACATCGCCCCGCCGGAGGGCTTCCGCATGGCCGGCCAAAGAGTGCCGCGGCAGCCCCACCGTTACAGCGGCCGGACCGCCATGCACGCCCAGGCCGACGTCCACGAGCCCACGCCCCTCGCCGACCCCGATTCGCCGTTGAGCTTCTCGATGGAAGGTTCGCAGCGCCAGCCGCCACCACCGCTGGTGCCGCGTTTCTGGGCGCCGGGCTGGAACTCAATGCAAGCCATCACCAGGTTTCAGGAAGAGGTCAACGGACCGTTGCGCGGCGGCGATTCCGGCCGCCGGCTGATCGAGCCGCAACCGGATGCAGCGATCCGCTACTTCTCGGACCTGCCGGCCGAATTCGAGCCACGTCCGGATGAGTGGCTGCTGGTGCCGGTCGATCACATTTTCGGTTCGGAGGAACTGAGCGCTCTCTCGCCCGGCATAGCGCAGCTAACGCCGGCGCCGTATCTTGCTTTGTCCGCCAGCGACGCGGCCGGTGCGAACATTCAAGAGGGGGAAAAGGTTGTGTTGGCGATGGACGGCCTGCACCAGGCTCTGCCCGTCCGCTTTTTGCCCTCGTTGCCGCGGGGAGTGGCGGGGCTGCCGGTCGGCCTGCCTGGGATGATGCACGTTACCCTGCCCGGTTGGGCCAAGCTCTCGAAGGTGACCGCATCATGAGCGAAGCGATACGCGCGATCCTCACGGTCGTCGTCGTCCTGTTGGCGGTGCTGACGGTCGCCGGAGGGCTGGTTTGGGTGGAACGCCGCCTGCTGGCATTATGGCAGGACCGCTACGGACCAAACCGGGTGGGACCTTTCGGAGTGCTCCAGGTGCTGGCGGACATGATCAAGCTGTTTACCAAAGAGGATTGGGTGCCGCCGTTTGCCGACCGAGCCGTCTTCATCTTGGCCCCGGCGATCATGGTCACCACCAGCCTCCTTTCCTTTGCCGTGGTGGCCTTCGCCCCCAGAATCGTGGTCGCGGACCTCAACATCGGACTGCTCTACTTCCTGGCCATGTCCTCGTTGGGCGTCTACGGGGTGGTGTTGGCGGGCTGGTCGTCCGACAACAAATATTCTCTGCTGGGCGGTTTGCGGGCCGCCGGCCAGATGCTGAGTTACGAGGTCTTCATGGGGCTGTCGTTGATGGGGGTGGTCATGCTGGCCGGCTCGTTCAACCTAAGCGCCATCGTGGAGGCGCAGCGGCGGATCTGGTTCTTCATCCCGCAGATTCTCGGCCTGGTGATTTTCGCGGTGGCCGGATTGGCGGAGACGCGGCGGATCCCGTTCGACCTGCCGGAGGCGGAGAACGAGCTGGTGGCCGGCTATCATGCCGAATACTCGGGGATGAAGTTCGGCATGTTCTTTCTGGGGGAATATGTGGGCATCACGCTGATTTCGGCCATGATCGTCAGCCTGTTTTTCGGCGGCTGGTTGGGGCCCTGGCTGCCGCCGTTGGCCTGGTTCGTGCTCAAGACGGTGGTGGTGATTGCCGGCTTCATCCTGGTTCGGGCGGCGCTGCCCCGCCCGCGATACGACCAGTTGATGGCCCTGGGATGGAAGGTGATGTTGCCCTTGGCCTTGCTGAACCTGGTGGTCACCGGTGGAGTGGTATTGGCTAGAACGTAGTGGCTGTTCCATGTACTCCTCACGCTCCGCGTGAGGAAAGGGCGTCACGCGAAGCGTGACGAGTACGGAGTTTTGGTCATGGGAAACTTGATGGCCGGTATTTGGCGGGTCTTCCTGCACGCCTTTCGCCGCCGGGTCACCATCCAGTATCCGGAAAAGAAGGCCTATCTTCCGCCGCGGTGGCGGGGGCGGATCATCCTCTCTCG
>JAJYGU010000385.1 GCA_021784975.1 Planctomycetota bacterium | reverse complement strand
GTTGCCACGCACATAGACTTGCCGGATGCCGAGGTCGCACGGTTCGAGCGAATATGGATCGAATCCGGCGATAAGAAGTATTGGGTGGACGTATTCGACCTCGCCGTTGGAGCGAGACAAGCGGCGATTGCCCTGAGCAAACAGTTCCCGGCTTTAGGCAATGAAGCCGCCGAAGCTGTTGCCTGTGCCGCAGCATACGAATGGAGATAGCAGGCGACCCGGTTGCAATTCATGGATCAGGAAATACATGCTTCGTCTGACCAGTGAACAATGCCGCGAGATGGACGGTCTTCTGCCGCCTGCCAGTTTGGCATTCCTTGGCGGCCGAGGCGTTCCAGAGGCTCTGGATTTCCGGGGCGTCGATCACGTCTTTGCCATCAGCATGGAACCACTCTTGAACGGTAAGGTGTTTCGACTTGGCAGCGTGGACCACGGCTCCTACTCAATGGGTGTGGAGCGAATAACGGGCCACTTCGGTTACGTCTTCTCCGAAGCAACACAGTCGTGGCGCTTTGCGAACTCCTCTGTGGAATGCTTCCTGACTTGTTTCGACGCTTCGGAACGGCTTTGGGAATTGGAGGTAGCGAACCAGATCGCGTGGGAGGCTCGTGGGAAGTTCTTGGAGCTAGAGATTCGCCGGATTGATCCGGTGGTTTTGGCTGACGATGAGAACATCTGGTCGTGTCTGATCGAGGAATTGCACGCGGGGGTGGTGTAGCAGTCGTTCTCGCGGACAATTCCGGCGTCCAGCCATCAACGAATGTCGTTGCTACCCGGAGCGACTTGGCCCCAAAGGTGAGCATCTCCTAGCCGATTTTTCTTCCCACCGCCTCGGCCACGCGGCGGCAGAGGGTCATCAAATCCTCGAACTGCTGGAAATTGAGCGACTGGTAGCCGTCGCTTAGGGCCGATTCGGGATCGGGGTGTACTTCCACGATCAGCCCGTCGGCGCCGGCGGCGATGGCCGCGGACTTGCCGGCCGATGCTTGGCGACCGCTGAATCTGCGGGAGGGAAGCAACGGACCGTTGGTGTTCGAGTTCGCCGTGCTGCGGGTGTGGGCGATGCGACACCACCGACCAGGCCCGCCGATCTGGCTGGTCATCCGGCGCTCTCTGGATGGCAAGGAGGTGTGGTACTATGTCTCCAACGCGGAGGCGGAAACACCGTGGGACATCTTGGCGATGGCCGCCGGCACGCGGTTCCGTGTGGAGGAATTCTTCCAGGACGGCAAGACGCACCTGGGGATGGCGGACTACGAGGCCCGGGCGTGGAGCAGTTGGCATCACCACATGGCCCTCGTGTCGTTGGCGCATCTGTTGGTGACCTTGACCAAGCGTGATGTCAAGCAGGATATCCCGGACTTGACCTTGGATATGGCGATGCGGGTTTTGCGATCGGTATTTGCGCGGCCGACCCTCGACGAACAGGAGGCAATTGACTTGATCGACTACCATCGCGACCGAAACGACGTGGCCCGGAAGTCTCACCGCAAAGCATGGCTGGCAAAGCACAAACGACTCGCGGCAAAACTCTTGCTGTAGAGCTAATCGTTCTGCCCCTTTTTCCGCCCAAAACCTGGATTGCTCAGCAAGAAGGTCTGCGTTCAGGATGCGCCACTAAGGTCTCCCAAACACTGTCCACCCGAAGAGGGTTGAAAACACGGGTACCCCTGATGTTGAACTGCCGCTCTCCATTGAAGAGAACCGCGCCTGCCGACAAGCGTCTGATCCCCAACTGCTGAAACCACTCAATTCCTTTGAGGAAGTCATTGGAAAAGGTAGCCGCGGATTTGATCTCCACCGGGATCAACGCGCCTTGGTCTCTAATGAGCAAATCAACTTCATGGCCGTGTGAGTCTCTTGAGAAATACATCTCGGGTCTGGTACCAGTATTAAAGGCTCCCTTGGCAATATCGGCTAGGACAAGATTCTCGTACAGGCTCCCCCGCAGGGGATCGCGGGAGGCTTGCTCGGCCGTGTGGATGCCAAGCAAAAAGGACGCAAGCCCCACATCGGTGAAAAATATCTTCGGAGACTTGATGACGCGCTTTTGGACGTTTTCAAAAAACGGCGGCAATTCAAACACTACATAGGATGCTTTAAGGACGGAGAGCCAATTCTGGATGGTAGTGCTGGAAACGCCCGTGTCATTCGAGAGGCTGGCCAGGTTAACGACTTGTCCGATGCGTCCCGCCAGCAGGACAAGGAACTTTTGAAACTGCGACAGGTTGCGCAACTGGATCAAAGCCCTCACGTCACGCTCAACGTAAGTCTGCAGGTAGCCGTTATAGAATCTACGGGGCTCCAGCCCTTCTTCGTGAAGTCGTGGAAAGCATCCCTTGACGAGAAGCTCGAAGGCGGTATGTGGAAGCTTGTAATGATGCAACTCATGCAGCGAAAAAGGCCACAGCGTCAGCATGGCGGTCCTGCCTGCCAGCGACTGTGTAATTGCCTCGTGCAGGCGTGGTTGATGGCTGCCGGTCAGGATGAATCGCCCGGACCTCTTGTCCTTATCGACTATGCCCTGGAGGTAGGAGAGCAATGCCGGAACACGCTGCACTTCGTCCAGGATGCCGCTGCGCTCCAGTTGCTCAAGAAATCCCCGCGGATCAGCTTCGGCTGCCATGCGCTGATCGGGGTCCTCCAGGGATACGTACGGCTTCTCCGGAAAGGTCATTCGCGCAAGGGTTGTCTTGCCGGATTGACGCGGGCCCAAAATGGTGACCACAGGATACTCTGCGGCAGATTGAAGAAGCTCTTCGGCAATGTCCCTAGTAATCATGCCGATTATTATAATCCGCTCGTGTGCAAACAACAAGTAGAAGTTGGGATCCGCCCAAAGGCTGGCGCTTCCGGACTGCCCATTAGCTATAAGGCCCGATTTTTCTCCCCACCGCCTCGGCCACCCGGCGGCAGAGGCTCATCAGCTCTTCGAACTGCTGAAAATTGAGCGACTGGTAGCCGTCGCTTAGGGCCGACTCGGGATCGGGGTGCACTTCCACGATCAGCCCGTCGGCGCCGGCGGCGATGGCCGCGGCCGCCATCCGCGTCACCAGGTTCGTATGGCCGGTGCCGTGGCTGGGATCGACCACCACCGGCAAGTGCGTCCGCTCGTGCAGCCAGGGGACCGAGGCCAGCGGGAGCGTATAGCGGGTGTGCGACTCGAAGGTGCGGATGCCGCGCTCGCAGAGCATCACGTTGGGATTGCCGGCGTTGAGGATGTACTCGGCGGCCAACAGCAACTCGTCGAGGGTGGCGCTGGGGCCGCGTTTCAACAGCACCGGCTTCCCTTCCTCGCCGACCGCTTCCAGCAGGCGATAGTTCTGCATGTTCCGGGCGCCGATCTGCAAAACATCGGCGTAGCGGGCCACCAGCGGAATGTCTTCGCCGGCAATCACTTCGGTGACCACGGCCAGCCCCGTCTCTTCGCGAGCGGCGGCCAGGATTTCAAGGCCGGCCTGCTTCAGGCCCTGGAAGCTGTACGGGCTGGTGCGGGGCTTAAACGCCCCGCCGCGCAGAGCGGTGGCCCCGGCCACACGGACCGCTCGGGCAGTAGACAGCGTTTGCTCCAGGTCTTCAACGGCGCACGGCCCAGCGATCATCCCGAGATGGCAGTTGCCCACCGCCAGGCTGCCGGCCCGGACCACCGTCGGCTCGGGCTTCACTTCGCGGCTGGCCACTTTGTAGGGCGCCAGGATCGGCACCACTGCGGCCACGCCGGGGCCGCTTTCCAGCGACTGGCGGAACTCGTCGCGTTTTTCGCCGACGGCGGCAATCACCGTGTGCTCGGTTCCGTAGATCGGATGCGCCTTCAGGCCAAGTTGTTCGACGCGTTGGATCATGTGTTGGACTTGCTCGGGGCTGGCCCCGTGTTTCATGACAACGATCACCGGCATGGACTCCTTACGAAATGGTTGGCGGCTGCGGCCAAAGAACAAAAAAAGCCCCGAGACCGGCGAGGTCTCGGGGCTTTGGTCGTTTGCGGGTTGTGTAGTCTGGTTACACACCACCTCCGACCCCGAAACCTCGGGGGCTAAAGTAAAAGTACCAAAAGGAAGCGTGCATCAAACTCATAGCTTTCGCCTTGCGGCGTCCCGTATCACCTCTATTGTCGTCTAAAACAGGCAAAATGCAATAGGAAAAATCCGGGCGCGGGTACAACGGAGAAAGGGGCGGCTTCGGCGGCCAAACGCGTTTGGGATCTGCTCCTCACGCACCGCGTGAGGAAACGTCACGCGGAGCGTGACGAGCACGACGGCTGTCTTGACGTTGTTTTCAACAAGCATTCTAATAACTGGGACGTTTGGTGGTGACGGCATCCCCCTCTTTGCGGCGGGCCATCAGGGAAACCGTGTCCGCGCTAGGCGTTGCCGGGCATCCATTCACACCCTGACCGAGGACCAAAAGGTGCTGCCATGACTGCTACGGCGAGTTTGATTGTAGTCTTGGTGCTGTTGGGCGCAGTGCTTCTCGCGGTCATGACCATCGTCGGCATGTACAACCGCCTAGTCACCCTGCGGAACCGCTACAAGAATGCCTTCTCACAGATTGACGTACAATTGAAGCGGCGGTACGACTTGATTCCCAACCTGGTCGAGGTGGCCAAGGGATACATCAAGCACGAGCGCGAGACCTTGGAGGCGGTGATCCAGGCCCGCAACGCGGCCTATGCCGCCGGCCAGCAAGCCGCTCAAAATCCGGGCGAGCGGCAGGCGATGACCGGCCTGGCCGGGGCCGAAGGCCAGCTTGCCGGGGCCTTGGGGCGATTGTTCGCCGTGGCCGAGGCTTATCCGAATCTGAAGGCCAACGAGAACATGCTGGCCCTGCAGGAGGAACTTTCGTCGACGGAGAACAAGATTTCCTTCGCCCGCCAGGCGTACAACGACTCGGTGATGACCTACAACACGCAGCGGGAGGTGTTTCCCACCTCGATCATCGCCGGCATGTTCAACTTCCAAGAGGCGCACCTGTTCGAGATCGAGCAGGCCGCCGAGCGGGAAGCCCCCAAGGTCTCCTTTGGCTAAGAGGCGAAAGGGGACAGGCACCGTCGCCTCCAGCCGGACTCGGCGGGCAACCGTGAAACCTGCGACGGAGCCAGTCCTCTTTTTGCGGACGCTTCCCATGGCAACCGATTTTTTCGAGCGGCAGGATCATGCCCGCCGGCAGACGCGGCGATTGCTGTTCCTTTTCTTTGGGGCGGTGGCGGTCATTATCTTGGCGATTGACGCGGTCCTGGCGGGGTTCCTCCTCTGGGCCGGGCCGGTGCACGAGGTTGCCGGCGGGTGGAACCAATTCCAACGGTTTCCGCAGGCCGCCCCGCCGCCTTCCTTCTGGCACCCGCAACTGTTCGCCTATGTTACCCTGGGCGCGGTCCTGGTGATCGCCCTGGGCAGCCTCTACAAGATTGCCGAGCTGTCGGGCGGCGGAGAGCACGTCGCCTTGCTCTTGGGAGGCCGGGCGGTCGATCCGCAGACCCGCGACCTGGCCGAAAGGCAACTGCTGAACGTCGTTGAGGAAATGGCGTTGGCCTCGGGGGTGCCGGTGCCGCCCGTCTACGTGCTCGATCAGGAGCCCTCGTTGAACGCCTTCGCCGCCGGTCACCAGCCGGGCGACGCGGTGGTGGCGGTCTCAGCCGGCTGCCTGAAGTACCTCACCCGCGAAGAGTTGCAAGGGGTGATCGGCCACGAGTTCAGCCACATCCTCAACGGCGACATGCGGCTGAACCTCCGCCTGATCGGACTGGTCAACGGCATCCTGGTGCTGGCCATCCTCGGCTACTATTGCCTGCGATCGGCGGTCTACTCGGGCGGTTCGCGACGCGAGGGCCCCGGCATTGCGATCCTGGCTATCGGCCTGGTGTTGGTAATTTTCGGCTACCTGGGGGTCTTTTTCGGAAACCTGATCAAGGCGGCCATCAATCGGCAGCGGGAATTTCTGGCCGATGCTTCCGCCGTCCAATTCACGCGTTATCCGGCGGGGATTGCCGGGGCGCTCAAGAAGATCGGCGGCCTGGCGTTGGGATCGCGGATTCGCGACCCTCATGCCCCCGAGGTCAGCCACATGTTCTTTGGCGACGCCTTCACCGGCTCGTTCTTCAACCTGTTCGCCACCCACCCGCCGTTGGTCGAGCGGATCAAGGCCTTGGAGCCGGAGTTCGACGGCCAGTTTCCCCGCGTTGCGCCGCTGGCTATCGCGGGCCGGCAGGCTGAACCGCCCCCCTCCGCCGCCCGCCCATTGCCCTTCCCTCTGCCCACGGCGCAAGGCTTGCCGGCCGGCGCGGCGATGGCCGGCGCGGCGATGGGCCTGAGCGCCGGCAAGATCGAGGCCGCTAAGCTCGTCGAGCAAATCGGCCGGCCGCAACCCGAGCATATCGAGCACGCCGCTACTATCCTCGACGGGCTGCCGCCGCTGCTGCGTGAGGCCGTCCGAGAACCGATGGCCGCCCAGTCGGTAATCTTCGTCCTGCTGTTAAGCCGTAGCGACGAGGCCGCTCGGACCGTGCAATTGCAAATCTTGTTGCGGCAACTGGCGGCCCCGCTCTACGAGGAAGTGCAACGCCTGCGGGGAGCGGTCGACGCCTTGCCGGCGGCGGCCCGGCTGCCGTTGGCGGATCTTACCATCCCCGCGATCAAACGTTGCTCGCCGCGGCAATACGAGCAGTTTCGCCAGGTGGTCGACGCCCTGGTCACCGCCGATCATAAGGTCGATCTGTTCGAGTATTGCCTGCGCACGGTCTTGTTCAGCTACCTGGACGTACACTTCGGCCGCAAGAAGCCGCCGGGCATCCGATACCGAACGATCGCCGCGGTGGGGCCGCAAGCGACCATGGTCCTGTCGACGCTGGCCTATGTCGGCCAGAGAAATCCGGACGACATTCAACGGACCTTCCAGGCCGGCGTCCGTTGTCTGGCGGGGCGGTGGTCACTGGTGCCGAAGCCGCAGTGTACGCTACAGGCCTTTGATGCCGCCCTGGCCGAGCTTGCCCGCGGGACGCCAAGTGTCAAGCGGGCGATGGTGGTCGCTGTGACCGCCTGCATCGGGGCCGACGGGGTGGTAACCTTGCAGGAGGGCGAGTTGCTGCGAGTGGTGGCCGCCGTGCTCGCCTGTCCGGTGCCGCCGGCGACGCCGGCCGCAGTCTCTGCTTAGCGACTTCGCGAGGTGCGAGCCGAGCTTTCCCGGATCGCGGCCCGATTGCTCTTGGGTGCCGGGGAGGGGGGAGTCTCGGCGGCCGCCGGGGCTTTATTGAGGTCGCGGAGCTCCACCAGCTTGCCGTCGGCGTCCCAGTACATCCACTTGTCGACCAACTCTCCGTTCTGATATTCGGCCTGCGATTCTTTCAGGCCGTTGGGGTGCCAGGTGAGCCAGGTGCCGCTGAGGACTCCGCCCTGGTAGTCGACCTCGGCCTGCTTCTGGCCATTTTCATACCACCAAGTAAACCTGCCGTCGGCTACGCCATGATCGTATCGGGCTTCGGTCTTCTTAGCGCCGCTGCGATACCATTCCGTCCATTGCCCACGGTTTGGGTCCATTTCCCTTGTGGCTTGCCATTGAGGAATTGTCCGGTCTTTTGCAGCTTGCCAGCCAAGTCGTATTGGGTATACGTGCCTTGATTGACATAGTTCTCGGCGGCGTCCTTGACGACTTGCCGCTGGATTTTGATGTTGCCGTTGGGGTAGCGTTCGGTCACCGTTTCTGCATTAGGATCGGAGAGCGAGGGGGTTGGGACGTCTTGCGGAGTCTCCTTGGCAGTCGGCAAGGCGGCCTGGGCATGGCTTTGGCGGCGGTCCTCGGCGGTGGTGATGGGGGAAAGTTGCAACTCGGAGACGCCATGGGCGCGCGCGGTCGGGGCCAAAAGAGCAACAACCAGCATCGCGCCGAAACGAAGAAAAGGATTTGCTGCGTCCATCGACAGCCTCCTCTCGAAGCGGGCTCTTGAGCCACGACGACCCCGCACGCGTAGCCGGGCAATGGGCGCCGGGGCGGCTCTCGGGCTCACAGGAAGAAACGCTGTGGCCCGACTACGCGGTCCATCCGTCATAATTCATTGTGGTTTCAGGAACCCGGAAAGCACTCAAACCGGGCTACTCGTCATAACACGATCAACCGGCAAAGTCACTGAAACCAGGAGACGAGAATCAGCAGCACAAAAATGGCTGCCATAAAGCCCAGAATCCAGAGGGCAGTGTGGCCCGCGTGCAGAAGAATGGCCCGCATCCGTTCGTGCCGGGTAGCGGCGTACACCAGGCTGATGGCTACGATCAGCGGCAAGGCGTACCACAGATCGCTGTCTTGCCAGCGAATGCCCGCTTGAATTGCCAATAGAAGACCGATCATGGGGCGCAAGCGTCAGGTTCGCGGGAGTCAAGACTTGGTACGGCCCTTGTCCGTGGTCCCGCTGGGAGTCTCTTCGTCTTTTTCCGGCTTTTCCTCTTTCTTGGGTCGGTAGGTGACCGGGCCGCCCCAAGCATCGTAGATCGCCAGGATATTCAACAAACCACCGATCATCGTAAACGCCGTACCTAGCTCGAAGAACCGGTTCAACTTCAAGTGAAGCTCGCTCAGGGTGGGCGGCTGATCGGCGTTGGGATATTCGGGCAGGACGGTGTTCGGCAGTCGCGGGGGAGCCATGAAGCCGTGCGCAAAGAACTTTTCATGGTTGGCCATGCGGTTGGCTTGCAGCAGCGCAGGCCAAGCGGGCACGCCGACGCCAATCTGGCACAAATAGGCCAAGCGGTCGTCATTGTCGCGCCAGGAGAAATAGACGGTCCGTCCCCACCCCACCTGCCGATCGCCGCCCAAGTATACGCCCAACAGGAAGGTGCCCAGGATGCAAAGAAAGTAGAGCACCGCCTTGGGGCGCCGTCCTTGGTACCAATGCCCCAGGCCGGGGATCAGCCAAGCGAGGAAGGCGGCCAGCGCCGGGTCCTTCAGCACGACGACTTCTTCCGATGCTGCTGGCTGGCTCTCCGGCACGATCGACCCCATTTCGAGTGGTGCAACCTTTAATTTTAGCCCTTGAGGCGGGGCGATGAAAGGGGGAGCCGCCCATCCGGCGCCGGGGACCTGGCATCAGGCGTGCATCGGCAAGGGGATCAGCCATTGCTCGAAGAAGGTGGCGATGGTCTGCAGGCGGACGCCGGGTTCCCACTGGCATTGGGCGATCACTCCGCCGGCACCGAAGTCCAGCGCCTTGCGAATGGACAACACCGACTGGCGAAACTCCTCGACGCTGCCTGGGTCGCGCAGCCGCTGGCGGTCGCCCTCGCCCCAAAAGGTGACCCGACCGCGATACCGCTTGGCCAGCCGCTCGAAATCCATCAGCGCCAACTCGGAGTGGATGGCGTCGACGCCTACTTTGATCAGCTCGCCAAAGATGTCGGCGATGTTGCCGTCCGACTGAAAGAAGACGAACTTGTCGTGGGCCCGCAGGATGCTGCAATACTCGCGATAAAGCGGTCGGAACAACTCGCGCCACATCTCGGGGGCGATGAGCAATCCTTCGGCCGAGGCCCAGTTGTCGCGAAACATCACCCCGTCGACCTCGGTCTTGGCCCAAAGCTCCATTTCGCGGCAGGAGAACTCGTGCAGCTTGGCCAACAGGCCGCGGGTGGCCTTGGTGTCGCGGGCTAAATCGACCAGGGCCGGGTCGCTGCCGCGGAGAAACCGCAGCCGGTCGAAGGGCCGGGTTTCCGTCCAGCCCAGCACGAATCGGTGGGTGCCCTGGCAGGTCTTGTCGACCCGAGCGAACCGGGTGGCATCCAGCAGACCGGCGGGTGGCTCGAAGGCTGCTGAGGCGGCGGAATCGCCGAGCGGGGGCGGCCCGAGCTGCACCAACTTGCCGTCGGCAGTCCGCTTCCAGATGCAGCCCCAAGGATCGGCCGATTCGCCGGCCTTGGCCGCCGCTTTCGCCGGCCCGCGGCGATCACCGGCCGGATGGACTTGAATGTGAACGATGTCGCTGGGGAAACGGTGGTTCAGCTCGGCCAGTTCATCGAGCGAACAGGCCCCCTCTCCGGCAGGGGCCCAGAAGTCACGCGGGACGCGTGGTACCGGCTGGTGGTTCAGTGTCCTAATGACCAGTTCGCGCGCCGTCATCGTGTAACTCAAAAAGTCTGTCTGGAAAAAGTTATCTCAAGGCCATCCGTCCGTCAACTGGACCAGCCCGAAAGCCGAAGGCCCTCCGGCCGGTAGGCTATACTTGTTCGGCAGAGTTTCCACATCGAAGGAGCCGCACGCATGCCGCTATTTGCCAAGAAGAAGGGACTCGGGGTGCCGAGCCTGGTGCTCAAGATGGTCAACAACAACTGCCCCGAGTTGAGAGCGCTCATGGAAGGCCCGCGCAACGACAGCCGGGTGAACCTGGTGGTGGTGGTGATGGTGATTCCCCTGAAGAAGGGTCGGCTGTTCGTGGAAAGCACCTTTACCACGATTACCAAAGAGTTTTCCAACACGGGGGTGGCCATCATTCTCGACCGTCCGCGGGCCTTGGACCAAGTCGTGCTGGGGTTTCGTTTCGAAGGTGAAATGCGGTTCGTGCTGGCCGAGGCCCGTCACCTCACTCCGATGGGCGGCGGCTTCTCGCAGCTCGGGTTTCAGATGTTGGATCTGGTCAGCATCCACGACTACCCCGGACTCAAGTCGATGAGTTTCTGACGCGCTTACGGTCCGACGGCTTCGGCCGCCGCTTCGCCGTTCTCGGCGTCGATGCTCTCGTCGCGCGGCTCTTGAATCTCATGCAGCAAGTGCCTGACCAGGTGACTATGCCGGCGGCTGTAGCCGAAGTAGATCACAAAGCCAACCAGCAGCCAAATCACCAGCCGCAGCCAGGTGTCGATCGGCAGAAAGAGCATGAGCGTCAGGTTCACCAGGATCCCCAACGGGGCCACCAGTCCGAGCATAGGACATCGGAAGGGCCGCTTGGCGTCGGGACGTTGCCTGCGGAGAATCAACACCGCTGCGCAGACAATGGCGAAGGCCATCAAGGTGCCGATGTTGACCATTTCCTCCAACTTCCTGATGGGGGCCAGCGCGGCCGTGAGGCAGATTACCACGCCGGTCACCAGGGTGGCGATGTGGGGCGTACGGAAACGCGGGTGGACCGCGCCGAAGACCTTGGGCAACAGGCCGTCGCGGGCCATGGCCATAAAGACCCGCGCCTGGCTGAGAAACAACACCAGCACCACACTGGTCATGCCGGCCAGCCCGCCGGCCGAAATCAGCGCCGTCGACGCGCGCAGCGCGGGGCTGTTGGTAGCGGCAGCCTTCTCGCTGAAGGCCACCGCGATCGGGGCCGTGATGTCAATCTTGGGATAGGGAATCATACCGGTGATGACGGCGGCCACCGCCACGTAAAGCAGGGTGCAAATCGTCAGCGACACGAGAATGCCGATGGGTACGTCGCGATGCGGGCTGCGGGCTTCTTCGGCGTGGGTCGAGATCGAATCGAAGCCGATGTAGGCGAAGAACACAATGGCCGCCCCCAACATAATACCCGACAGTCCGTACGGCATGAACGGGCTTCGCAGGGTGTCGTCCATGGGGATCAGCCAGCGGTCCAGTCCGAGCAGGCCGAGAATGC
The DNA here is from genome assembly GCA_021784975.1 of Planctomycetota bacterium. Classification (GTDB taxonomy): domain Bacteria; phylum Planctomycetota; class Planctomycetia; order Pirellulales; family Thermoguttaceae; genus JAJYGU01. Next base: position 8,118 of record JAJYGU010000385.1, on the reverse strand, counting down.
CCCAGGATTCCGCGGCCCTTTGCTGGGCGGCGGCGCGCACCTTGGGCAGCAGCTCGTCCACGATCGCGCGATCGGACGGGCGGGTGGGCAGGTTGGCTTGCACCTTTTCGGTGACGCGGGCGATCATGGCTTGGGCGTCGGCGGCCGACATTCGCCCGGCCTGTTGCAGGCGCGCGGCCTCCCGGCCGGCCCACTCCACCCGATAGGCGGCATCGATCGCCCGCCGCATCTGCGCCACGCGTTCAACTGACGGCGATTCCTCGTGCTTGAGCAAATAGCCTTTGGCGAGTTTTGGAATATCGCGCTCCTCGGGCAGGATCCGTTCCGAGGCGGGAATCGCCGTCCAATAGTCGCGATTGACGTAGCTCACGCCGACCGCAATCACGAACAGCACCACGCTCAGCTTAATGGCCACCAAGATGGCGTTGGTGCGCACGCTCTCGCGAATTCCAATCACCAGAACCGTGGTGACCAAGGCCATGATGACCAGGGACGGCAGATTGAACCAGGCGTGGCCCCGCAACCCTTCCACGGACGTAAACGGGTCAAAGAGCAGTTGCTTGGGAATTTGCAGGCGGTTGCCGCTGATGGCGAGCAAGAACTGGTTCAGATAGCCCGACCACGCCGAGGCTACCGTAGCGCAAGCCGCGGCGTATTCCAAAATAAGGTCCCAGCCGATGATCCAGGCGAAGATTTCGCCGAGCGTCGTATAGGCATAGGTGTAGGCGCTGCCGGCCACCGGGGCCATGGCGGCAAACTCGGCATAGCACAAGGCGGCGAAGGCGCAGCCCATGCCGGCCACCGCAAACGAGATCACCACGGCCGGTCCGGCGTCGGTGGCCGCCGCGCGGCCGGTCATCACGAAAATCCCCGCCCCGATGATGCAGCCAATGCCCAGCGAGGTGAGCCCCACCGGCCCCAGCACGCGGTGCAAGCGATGCTCGCCGGCCATCTCGGCCAGCAGCATCTCCAAGTCCTTCTTAGCGAAGATGTGCTTCCAACTCACGGTGCGACACCATCACGGCTTGGCCCCGGGCTTGGCAGTCGGTTGCTGGCCGGGTTTGACCGCCGGCTTCGCTTCGGGTTTGAGCGCCGGTTCAACCGGGGTCTTCTTCAACGGCGGCAGCTCAGGCTGCAGCTCGCGCCACGGCTTGCCCGCCTTGTAGCTGGCCAGCTCCTTTTTCAGCTCCTTGAGCGAAGCGTCGTGGTCTTGGCCGCCGATTTCCACGGCCTTGCTTGACCAGTGGATGGCCTGCGGGAAATCGCCGTTTTCGGCGTAGGCGGCGGCCAGGGTGCTGAGGATGTAGGCCCGCTTGTAGTGGCTCAATTCACAGGCCCGAGTGGCCAATTGCAGGGCCCGCTTGCCGTTGCGGAGCTTGGGGTCCGGCGAGGTGGCCAGCACCCAGGCCAGATTGTTCAAGACGCCTTCGTCCTTCGGTTCGAGTTGGATCGCCTTTTCATAGTCGGCAATGGCTTCGGCTTGCTTGGCGAGGTTCAGGCAGGTGTCGGCCCGTCCACGGTAGGCCCGCCAGTCCTTGGGCTGAAGGGCGATCCACTGGTCGTAGGCTTGGATCGCCTTGGGGAACTGCTGGCGCACCGCGTAGAGCGCGCTGAGCTGCATCACGGTGAGCGCGTCTCGGGGAGCAATCTGGTGCAGCTTTTCCAGCAGTTGGGTGGCCTCCGCATAACGTTCGTCTTGGGCCAGCATCAGAGCTCGGGTGCGGATGGCGATGGGGAGGTTGGGGCGGAGTTGCAGCACCTGGTCCACGTCGGCCAGGGCCTTGTCCTTGTCGCCTTTCTCCTGAAGAAGGCCCGCCCGGAGCAACAGCACCACCACGTTTTTGGGATCGATCTTCAACGCACGGTTGAGGTCCTCCAGGGCGGCTTCCGGCTTTCGCTGCTGCGAGTGGACGGTGGCCTCCTGCACCAGCAGGCCGATGGAGTTGGGCTTGAGCCGCTTGCCTTTCTCCAGGGTGGCCAGCGCCTCATCGAACCGCTTCAAACGGGCCAGCACAATCGCTTTTTCTTCGTAGAGGCGGGCGTCGTCGGGGGCCAAGGTCATCGCCCGATTCAGGTCGGCCAGGGCGGGCTCGAGTTTGCCCATGTCGGCCAAGAGCAGCCCGCGGGCGTGCAAAGTGGCCGCCTCGCCCGGCCCCAGCTTCACCGCCTCGTTCAGATCGGCCAAGCGTTGCTGCGGCGTTTCGGGAAAACTGGCGCGGAGGATCAGCAGTTTGACGCGAAGCGCCGGGTCCTCATCGTTGATCTTCAGCGCTTGGTCGACTGCTTGGCGGGCCTGGTTCAGATCGCCGCCGGGCAGGAAATTCAACTGGGCAATCAACAGAAGGGCCTGCGACTGTTGGGGGTCGAGCTTGACCGCCTTCTGCAAGTCGACCACCGCGTCCTGGCGGAGCTTGGTCCAGGCGGCATTCTGGGCCAGTCCCCGCGAGAAAGCGGCGGCCGCCACCGAGCCCCGCTGGAATAAGGTGGCGGACAAGAGCTGTTTGGCCATCCGGGCGCTCGGATCGTCCAGACCTTTTTTCAAGGCACCTTCCAGGAGATGCACCACCTTATCCAGGTCGGCGGTGGTTTCCGCGCCGAGTTTGATCTCGGTGGCCTTGTCGAGATCCGCCTGTCCCGGCCCGCCTGCCAGCGCCAAGCTGCCCGCTGTGAGCGTCAACAACGCCGCCATCATGCTGCCCACAAGAAAACGTAACATTCCAACACGCTCCCATAGTTTGCGGCAATCGCCGCTTGCGGTTCCGTCACAAACCGTATTATAGGCATCGAGCGCCGAACCGCAAAGCCAAGTATTCTGGGCGCCGCCGCGCTTTAGCGGGGCAGGGGCTTCGCCTTCTTGGTGCGTTTGGAGGTGCCTCGGGCGCCCGACTTGCCCCTAGCGATCGGCGGCTCCTGGGCCGCCGCCGCATCGGCCTTCTTGGGCGGCAGCGGCGGCTCTTGGATGTCGGGCCTCTTGAGCGAGGGCTGGTCGATCTCCGAGTTTGCGCCGCAATCGACCAGCAGGTAGCCGGCCCAGAAGAAGGGGTGGCTCGCCTTAGGGGGCTCGTCGTTGGGGTTGTGTTTGATCCGTGGCTCGGCATCCAGATTCAACTGCGAGTCGGAAGCCAAAGCGACCGCCCGCTGCCAAGCCGCCGCGGCTGAGGTGTGCGGCAGTTCCTGGGTGAACTCGCGGAGCAGATCGAGGCTGCTCTGTCCGCCGGTCCGCCATTGACTTAACAGGACCGTCTGGGCCCCGTTGGCCATCAGTCCGCAGACCGCCAGAAAGATATCGTTGCCCGGTGCTTCGCGATGACCTCGCTTCAGGCCCTCGGCGGCGGCAGTATTGCAATCCGGCAAGAGCACCGTGTCCGGGCCGCCCCATGGCAACAGCAGCCAATCGGCCAAGGCATTGCCTTTTTTGCCGCGTTCCACGGGCAGGGGCGACCAGCCGTAGGGATCCTGCTCGGGGATCGTCACCTCGTCGAGCACGATCAGCCCGCGAAACATCGTCTTGTAAAGCGGCGTGGTGGCCGGCAGCGGCGGCCGCAAGGCGACCGCATTGCTAATCGCCGGGGCAAGCTGCTGGAAGGCCGCCAGACCGCTTTCGTCCTGGTGGTGGGGATCAAGCCTGCCCACGACCACGGCCGTTGGGCCGCTGGGAGTGCGACGCGAACGGAGGGGCGTCGCCAGCGATAAGCTGGGCACGCAGCGGATGCGGAACCGGTCGATCAGCGAATTGGCCTGGCCGTGGATCATCACCTGCAAGGCGTCGAAGGGCAGGTACCAGAGCACGCCGTCGGGCACCACAATCAGTTCATCGAAAGGATGTGAAAAATCGGCGGGCGAACCTTTCAACAGGGCGTCCAACATCTGCCGGCCGGTCTGCTTCCACCGGCTGCCGGTCACTTCCTTGAGCGCCAGCGGGCGGTTCTGCTGAAACTGCCCGAAGTCATGGAGCAGGACAGCCAGCCTGGTGGCCAGGACCGAGGCGGCGCCGCCCTCCCACATGGCCACCCGCTGGCGATTCATCAGGTAGCCGTACCAGCGGCTGCCAGCCACGAAGAAGCCCAGCGCGGCATGCTTCTCGGGCAGCGACTTCTGTACTTCCCGCGGGCTGCGCAACGGCGGAAAGACCATGGTTGCCGGCTCGCGGCGGACGGCGATCTCGCGGAGCACGCCCTCCTGCTGGCTGCTCAGCCCGGCCAACTCGTTCAGTTCGCGGGTCTGATCGCGGAGGGCGGCCGCATCCTTGGCCACCGGGGGCATCGCGGCAAGCTTTGCCCGGACGGCCTGGGCCTGCCGCGAGAGCTGATCGTAGGCTGGATACCGAGTGAGAAGGTCCTGCCGCTGCACCTGGGCTTCCCGTGGCAGGACGTCATTGGGAGCTTCCAACAGCCAGCGCAGCGATTCCAGCCGCCCGCCCAGACTCAACGAGCTAAAGAAGCGGTGCCGCCGGGCCCGCTCGGCCACTTCGATGGCCCCCAGCGTGTCGCGGCGGGCAAAGGCCGCCTGGAACCAGTGCTCGAACGGCACAGGGTGGGGCGTCACCAGCACCGCCAGCGATTCCTGAGGATCGATGGCCCAATCGGCCGCCTGCGGATCGCGCAGCACGTCGCTGAACAGGTCCACCGCCATCCGCTGGGTGGCCGTACCGGCCAGGTACATGGCGTCTACCAGGGCAATGTGGAACAGGCGGAGCGAGCCGGTCTTCATGTATTCCAGGGCGGCGCGGAGGGCCACGTCGCCTTCGTTCACCTTCCGTTGCTGATAGAGCAGCAGGGCTTCGAGGAAGTGCAGCCGGCTGCCCAGCCGTCCGCTACCCATGCTCCGCCGGCCGATAGTGAGCCGGGCATCCTCGAGCATCAGGGAGGCCTGCCGCGTTTCCCCCAGCACGGCAAGGTTCTCGGCGGCCGACAGGAGCAGCGAGGTCCGCAGTTGCCGCAGGCCCCTGGCCTTCGCCCATTGCAGGGCAATCTCCAGAGGCGGGAAGAGTCCTCGGCGATTGGCCAGCAGGTGGGTGACGGCTCCATAGTCCAATGCCTCTTCGAAGACCCCGTAATCCGGGTAGTTGACGGCGGAATAGCTGGCCTCTTGAAAATACCAGGAGGCCTTGTCATAGTCGTTTCGGCCCAAGGCGTGCCGGCCGAGTTCCAACAGCGCCACGCTGGTCATCTGATGATCGAATTGCCCGCCTGCCAGCAGCGACCGTTCGAGGTTGCTGACCGCCTGCGACTCTTGGCCCGAAGCCGCCAGCGCCAACCCGCGCTCCAGATCCACCCAGCACTCCGACCAGTGGTTCAGTGGTCCGATGGGCTGCATCACCGCCGAGACCAGGTCGCCGGTGAGCGGATCGTACTTGGCCACCGGCCCCAGCAGCATCGCCCGGCGGCGCATGGCCAGCGTGGTGCAGCGAACAATCTCTTGAGCGCCGACCGGATACAGGTTGGCCTGCTGCATGATCCCGCCACCCATCACCACGCTGGTCTGATCGAGCTGCCCCTGCAGAATCTTTTCTACGGGCGGATACGCCCCCAACAGCGCATGGCGAGTGCTCACGCCCCAAGGAGGCACCCTGCGCGGGTTCAACAACGCCGGACGAATCACGCTGAATTGGACCTGCGTCATCCAGTTCGAGAACGTCCGGAACAGGGTCAGGGCGGCAGTATAGTGATCCAACGCCTCCCGGAAACGCCCCATCTGAAAATAACACTCGCCGCACATGGTCTCATAACAGATCGAGTCGATCCAGCGCGACTGCGAGGTCTTGATCCCTCCGCGGGCATCGATTTGAAAGCCGCGCAGGGCATCGGCGTAATCGCCGTCGTAAAACAGGCCAAATCGCATGAAGTAGATGGGACTGGGAGCGCTCGACGGCAGACCGGCGCCGTTGAACATCGGACCGGGAGTCATCAGGATCTGGGCCGGGAGCGGACGCGGCGTCAGACCGCCGACGATTAGAATAGCCAGTAGCGCCAGCCCACCCAACGACCGCACCATCGTTCTCCCTCCTCGGCTACCGAGCCATCAACCAGTCACTCCTCGATCTTACGACTTCGCCCTGAAACTTTCCAGCGAGCCAGTCAAACTGGGGAAGCTGCGGTGAGTTTTCCCGGCATGCCGCTTGTAGCAATCGTGCCGATGATTCCTGCCGATGACATTCTGGAGTCACGGCTTTGAATCGATTTCCTGCACTTCCTCTGCGGAGGAGTTTTATGCGAACAATCCGATCCCACACATTCCGACTCGTGATCTTGGGGACGATCGTCGCCCTGGCGGTGGACTCGACCGAGGCCCAGATGCCGGGCTCCGGCGCGCCGGCCTACCCCACGACCGCCAACCCGGCGCCAGTCACGCCCGAGGGGCCGTCCCTTTCGGCCGGGCCATACGGCGCGCCCCAAGGGCCCTACGCCGCCCCTTACATGGCCCAGAATCCGTATGCCGGGCTGCAATCGCCCTACGCTGGGCCGCAATCGCCCTACTCCGGGCAGCCAAACCCCTATGCCGCCCCGCAAGCCGCCTCTCCCTATGGCCCGCCCCCAGGTCCGTATGCTCCCTCCCAAAATGGATATTTGCCGGCGGGCGAACCATCTCCCTTTGGGACGCCGCAGGGCCCGTATGCTCCGCAAGCTGCCGACGGCAACCCGGCCGCACCGGAGCAAGCGTTGTCGGGCGCCTGCGCCCCTTGTGCCCACCCGTGGAGCTTCCGCGCCGACGAAGTGTTCCTGCAACGCTCGACGACTCGTTCCCAGTCGCTGTTTGTCGACCCGACCACGGGCGCGGATGTGCTCAACTCGCAAACGGGTCTCAATTTTCCGGTGGCCGCCGGGTTCCAAGTCGCCGCCAGCCGGCAGATGGTCGACTCCTGGAGCCTCGAGGTCCGTTATCTCCAATTGGACGGTTGGGACGCCAACCACTATTTGCCCGATCCCAGCGTCATGGTCACCGATCACACCGGCCCGTTCTTCCCCATGGATTATGCGTCCGCCCGCTATACGTCGGCCATCTATATGGGCGAACTGAACGTTCGCCAGCAAGTGAATGAATGGTGGGCCATTTTGGCCGGCTTCCGGATGGGCGAGTTGGATGACCGGTATCTGGCCACCGGCCAGGAAACGTTCCTGGTGCCGGAAACCGCCACCCTCAGCACCAATGCCTTTAACCATCTGTACGGATTCCAGATCGGGGCCGATGTGAAACTCCTCGACGCCGGGCCGTGGAAGCTGAATATGGTCGGCAAGGCCGGCATCTACGATAACGCCATCAGCCAGGACAGCCAACGCCAAGACTTGTTGATCAACGACCGGGCCCAAGGCTCGGTGAACCAGGTGGCCTTCCTGGGCGAGGCCGACCTGGACCTCAGCTACCAGATCAACAGCCACCTCTGGGCCCACTTCACCTATCAGGCGGTCTGGCTGACCGGAGTGGCCCTCGCCCCCGAGCAAATTGCGGGCACCGACTTTGCCAGCGGCGCCACCGCCATCGACTCCGGCGGATCGTTGTTCTACCACGGTGGCGGCGTGGCCTTTGAAGTGAGGTTCTAGTCATCCGCCGATTTTCGCAAGGCCTCTCCTAGGGTTGCATTTCGGTTGCGTCGTCGGCATCTCGCGCAGGTGGCGGCGAGTCATCGACTTGTGGCGCCGGTTGTTCGTCTAAGTAATTTGGCGAGTTCCGCGCGCCTGTTGCAAAAACCCTATCGGTTGAGGGGTTGAGGGGGTGGATTCGGAACCGCTAATCTTTCGCTAATCTGCGCTAATGCGCCCTATCAGTGTGAATTAGCGGTTATCAACGTTCCGTCTCTTGCCTTGTCTTGACGAACGCATCGCAGAACCTCTTAACTTGATGCCTGTGGCTTCCAGCGAAGGATGTCCTAGCACATCGGCTGGCCCAATTTCAAGTGCGAAAAGCGCACGCCCGACAGAATGCGGCGGGCGGCGAGAAAAGGGGATCGAATCAGTGACCCGGTCCAATTACTGACCCTAACGACAGATAATTGGACTTATCCCGTTTTCCCCCTCTGTCGCTGTTGGCGTGTTTCTTGTTGCATTCGCGTTCGGCGGAGCGTCTCAACCATTATTGGCACGGAGGGGAATCTTGCCAGCTTGCCATCGCTAGCAGATTCTG
>JAJYGU010000400.1 GCA_021784975.1 Planctomycetota bacterium | reverse complement strand
CCGCACGTGGACGTTGTACCGCTCGATGATCTGCTGGGCGATCGGCTTGAGCTTCTCGGTGATCTTCGGCAGCATGTCGATATGGCCCCAGAAGGCGTAAAGATCCTGCGTCTTGCGGAAACCATAGTCCTCCAACAGCCGCTCGTAGTACGGCGGGTTATAGGTCATCATGAAGGTGGGCGATGAATTGAACCCGTCGATCAGCAGCCCCAGCTCGTAGTTCAACGAGGGATTGGTGGGACCGCGCAGGGCGTGGATATCCTGCTCGGCCAGCCAGTAGCGGACCGCGTCGAATAGACCGTCGGCCGCTTCCTGATCGTCGCGGCAGTCGAAGAAACCGAAGAAGCCGCGGCGATCGTTGTAACGGGCCATGTGCCCCTGGTTGATAATCGCCGCGATCCGCCCGCACACCTCGTCGCCCCGGCAAGCAATGAAGGTCTGTACCGAGTTGCGGGCGTAGAAGGGGTGCGGCTTGTAGCCGACCATCTCTTTCTGGTCGCCGCGCAAATGCGGGATCCAATAAGGATCGTTGCGATAGAGCGTCCAGGGGAACTCGAGGAACTGTCGCTTCTGCCGGGCGGTGACCACCCGATGCACAACAAGGTTCGACATGGCAATCCGCGCAAGTGTGGGAAGCGGGGCACGAAAGGAGGGATTTTACCGGCCTGCGGTTGGAAGCGTCAAGAGAAACTGTGCCGCGGCGGGTGGGCGGCCGGCCCCCGCGCCTGCTACAGGAAAGGCCGAGAAACGGGCATGCGCGGATTCCCATACGACGCGCAGCTCAGTAATGATACCGAGCCTGTGCGATTAGCACGGCATCTCCATCGACCTTGTAGACGAGTCGATGTTCGTCGTCGATGCGACGTGACCAGTAGCCGGCCAGGGCGTGGCGCAAGGGCTCCGGTTTGCCCGTTCCTTGATATGGCGTGCGAATGATCTCTTTGATGAGATCGTTAATCCGCTTGAGAACCTTACGGTCGGTGCCCTGCCGGTAGAGATAGTCGTCCCACGCCTGGCTGGAGAAGACGATCTTCATTCAACGAGCGTCCGTACTTCTCCCTTGCCTTCCTCCAATTCCGCAACCGCAGCCAGCAGGCGGCAGGCATTCTTGGGACTCTTCAGCAGGTGCGTGGTCTCCGTTAGCGATTCGTAGTCCTCCAGCGATATCATCACCACCGAATCTTCCCGCTTCCGCGTAATAATCACTGGATCGTGGTCCCGGCAGACGCGGTGGATCGTCTGGGCCAGGTTTTCTCGCGCTTCGGTGTAGGTAATGGCATCCATATTGTACAGGATAACGTACATATCACCGCCCGTCAAGGCTGGCAGTGACAGGGCCCCAGGGACCTCGGCACCCTCAAGAAGGGTCACCCGCTCTCCGCCTTCTTGGCAATGGCTACCGCCGGGGGCTCGTCGGCCGGACGCCGTAGGGCCGCATCGGCGGTGCCGGGCACAATCATCGCGCTGGGCGAATTGGCCTCGACGATCTCGCGGAGCTCCGCCGTGTCGATGACCTCCTTCTCCATCAACCGCTCGGCCACTGCCACCAGGGCGTTGCGGCGGAGGTTGAGAATGTGGCGGGTCTTCTCCAGCGACTCTTCGATGATCCGCTTGATCTCCTGGTCGATTTCGCGGGCGGTCTGCTCGCTGTGATTGCGGTCGCGGATCTCGTCGGCCCCCAGCAGAAAGGCCGACCGGGCGCGCTCCCGGTAATTCACCCGCCCCAAGCGGCTCATGCCGAACTCCATCACCATGCTGCGGGCGATCTCGGTGGCCTGCTCCAGGTCGTTTTGCGCCCCGGTGGCCACGTCCCGGAAGATCAGCTCTTCGGCCGCCGTGCCGGCCAGCAGCGATTGGATGCGGCTCTCCAACTCGGTTTGGGTGCTGGTATAGCGATCTCCCTCGGGGCGATACATGGTGTAGCCCAAGGCGGTCGGGCCGCGGGGAATGATGGAGACCTTGTGAACCTGGTCGGCATTGGGCAGGCTGTAAGCGACCAAGGCGTGGCCGCTCTCGTGGTAAGCGGTCCGCTGCTTTTCGTCGGGATGCATCACCCGTTGCCGCTTCTCCAGCCCGGCAATCACCCGCTCCACTCCCTCGTTGAACTCGAGCATGGTCACCGCCGACTTGTTGGCGCGGGCGGCCAGCAGGGCGGCTTCGTTGACCAGGTTGGCCAGATCGGCGCCGACGAAGCCTGGTGTGATCCGGGCGAGCCCCTTCAAGTCCACCGACTCGTCCAACTTCACCTTGGCCACGTGGACTTTGAGAATCTGTTCCCGCCCGCGGACGTCGGGGCGATCGACCGATACGTGGCGATCGAACCGCCCCGGCCGCAACAGGGCCGGATCGAGCGTCTCCGGCCGGTTGGTGGCGGCCATGATGATCACGCCGCTGTTGGAGCCGAAGCCGTCCATCTCGACCAGCAGGGCATTGAGGGTTTGCTCCCGCTCGTCGTGCCCGCCCACCACGCTGGTGCCGCGGGTCTTTCCCAGGGCGTCGAGCTCGTCGATGAAGACGATGCAGGGGGCCTTGTTCTGGGCCTGCTGGAACATGTCGCGGACGCGGGCCGCCCCGACGCCCACGAACATCTCCACGAAATCGGAACCGGAGAGGCTGAAGAAGGGCACGCCCGCCTCGCCGGCAATCGCCTTGGCCAGCAGGGTCTTGCCCGTGCCTGGCGGCCCGACCAGCAGCACGCCCTTGGGGATCCGCCCGCCGAGGACCTGATACTTTTCGGGCGAGCGGAGGAAGTCGACCACTTCGCGGAGCTCGTCGACCGCCTCGTCAATGCCGGCCACGTCGTCGAAGGTCACTCCGATGTCTTCCTGGGCGTAGAGCTTGCCTCGGCTGCGGCCGAAGGCAATGGCCGAACCCGCTCCGCCCAGCCGCCGCAACATGAGGAAGAAGATCCCCATGATCGCCACCATGATGACTGCCATCGGCAACAGGCTGTGCCAAACGCTCATCGGCTTGTCGCCGTCGACGTTGGGAAACTTCTTGTCGTGCAGGAGCTTGAACAGGGCATTGTTGTCGTTTTCAAACCCCAGCCGGGCAGTATGGAAGGTGACGACCGCCACGCGCTTGCCGGCCGCGCCCTCCGGCAGGATCCGCTTCACACTGCCGGTGATCTCCTGCGGTCCCACCTTGATCTTGTCGAGGTCGGTGTAGCGGACCTCGACTTCCTTGCCTCCCACAGGTTCGGGAACAGTGATCGACCCGCCGGGGCCCTGCTCGATCAAGCGAACCAGGTCCATGTATTGGAGCTTGGTTTGGTCCTCACCGCCGATGAGACTGAACAAAAACAGCCCTGCCATCGCCACTACCAGCAGATACCAAAGAAGATTTCCCCCGAAGGGCTGGGATTTGGGCTCGGAAGGGCGGCGTTTCGGCGCGGGGGACTCGTCACTCATCGAGAAAGCTCCTTGGGCGGCAATCGAGCGTGTTGCTGTATTGTACCATGCCCAGACGCGGATGACTTGGTGGGGTGCGTACCTCCATAGAGGGGATGGGCCGCAGACTGCGCTTTTCGCAGCCTCGGCTCCCATTTTGCAGCGACCTAGGAATGGTTAGATTGGGAAGGCATGATCCAAGGCATTGACCACGTCAACTTGGTTGTCGGCGATATGGCGGCGATGATCTGCTTCTACCGCGATATTCTCGGGCTGCGGGTGACCAAGCAGGCGACCATCCGCGGTCGCTGGATCGAGGCCGTGACTGGCCTGGCGGACGTCGAGGCCGATGTCGCTTTTCTGGAGTCGCCGAGCGGCCCGGCCATCGAGTTGCTGCACTATCGAACGCCCGGCGGCAGGCGTCCCGCCGGACTGGGACTCTCCAATACGCCCGGATTTCGTCACATCGCCTTCCGGGTGCAGGACATCGACGCGGTGGCGGCGGCCCTGCGGGCTTCGGGCGTGGAGCTGTTCGGCGAAGTGCAGCAAGTGCCGGCCGCCCAGGTCGACTACGCCGACGTGCGGAAGCGTTTAGTCTATTTTCGCGATCCGGAGGGGAACTTGCTGGAGCTTTGCTGCTACGCGTAGAATGTGGCCAAGGCGGAGGGTGCGAGGGGGAGACCCATGCGCAGGACGTTAAGGAATTGTCGAGTCATCCATGAAACGAGAAGGAATGTACCCATGCTTCACCCTCATCGCTCGAAATGCGTGGCTGTTTCTCCAACTGGGCTGCTGCTGGTGCTGACTGCGGCGGCCGTAGCCGGCGAGACGTCACCGACCACATCGGCCCTCGGTCGCCGACCCAGCAAGGTTTGGACGCGGGT
>JAJYGU010000423.1 GCA_021784975.1 Planctomycetota bacterium | reverse complement strand
ATCCATCGGCTGGACGAGCGGCCAACGCACCATGCCGTGTTGGGCGACATCACCTGCGATTCGGACGGCCGGGTGGAGCGGTTCATCGACCACCGCGACGTGAAGCGGACGCTGTTACTGCACCCGCTCAACGGCGAGCCCTACTACCTCGGGGCGTTCCTGGTCGGGGCCTATCAAGAGATCCTCGGCGACCTGCACAACCTGTTTGGCGACACGAATGCCGTCCACGTGAGCACCGGCAGCGATGGCAACGTGCTGATCGAGACCGTCATCAACGGCGACACGGTCCGCGAGGTGCTGGGTTACATGCAGTTCGACGCCGACCGTCTGTTGGACCAGATGCGGGCGGCCGTGGAAGACGCCGTTCAAAGCAATCGCATCGACCAGCACCAGGCCGGCCGGATCGTGCGATGCTACCGCGAAGGCCTGGAAGGCTACACCTACCTGGAAGACGCCAGGGAAAGGAAGGCGGGCCATGCGTGAACACGCCGTAACAACCGCTCGCAAATTGCATCCACGTAGGAAAAAGAAGGTCCCCAGGCGGCCGCGATGGTGGCGGGCCGTCAAGTCCTTTCTCCGACGCGGCGGCCTGGAGGCATTAAACGTATTCGTGAACCATGACTGGCTGTTTTGGATCGTTGGGGCAATCAATAGGCGGGTCGGCCTGATCGAGTCGGTGTTCCTGGTCTACCCGGCCAGCGAAAAGTACGGATTGGCGTATGCGTTTCCACGTCGATTGCGAAAGAATAGGTGGAGTCCTTGGCCGGCCGGGCTGCTGTGGCAGAACGGCAAACTGGGCGTGATGTTCTCGATCTCGGCCACCAACGACCACTTCCTGGATCCGCAGAACCTCGACAACCTCCGTCGGGTGACCGAGCGGATGGAGCGGCTTCGTGTGCTCCTGGGCGCCAGGGGCAAGACGTTCGCGGGCATCTTGCCGGGCGTCCTCCATCGCAACCGGATCATCAACGAGTCGCCGGAAGCCAATCTGACCGCGGTGGCCGTGTGCAAGGCGGTTGAATTGGTCAAAGCCAAGGAATCCCTCGATCGACAGACGCCGGTCATCGTACTGGGCGGGCGGGGCTTCATCGGCCGGCGGGTGGTAACGCTGCTCGACGGATCGCCGGTCCACTCGATCGACGTGGCCGACGGACAAAACCGGCGGGATTGGCCAGGGCACTTGAGCGATCAGCCGGCCATCGTGTTGAACATCACCCGAAACCACGCCCTGGCAGATTATATCGACCAGATGTGGCCGGGCACGGTGGTGATCAATGAAGTGTACCCCGAACCGTCGCCGGAAATCCTGCGACGCCTGCGCCGCAAAGGCTGCCCGTGCTACCACGTGGTCGGGGTGAAGGCCTTCGCCCTGCCCCCATTCCCAGCGGCCTATCGAGGGGCCATCCCATGCTGTGCCGCCTGGAACGCCCCGCAAATGCAGGTAGTCGTCCGGAGGCTGAATTGAAGGGTGCGTTCCCGCCGCGAAATCGAACAAGACACAAACCGTTCCCACACCCTACTGCCCGGACGAAGTTCCGCTTCGTGCCGCTGGACAAATCGAGTCCATCAATGAACTGTTGGACGTGAAACGGACGCAGTTGCGTGACCCGCAAAGCGGGTGGGATGTTCTCGACGAACCGCTGGAGTCGATCCTTGTACCAGCGGTAGCTGTCCGGTGGTCGGTGCTCCTGCACCCAATCGACGTAGGCGTCGCAGATCGCGACCACAGAATTGGAGCTTACCCGCCGCTTTCGCGGCTCGGCCATCAGTTCGTGGAACCGCTGACGGGCATCGTCGTCGTCTTGGCCAAGACTGTGCCTTGCCCCGTCAATCGTAACAAACCACGCCTGCCGTTCCTTCCACCACCACGGTTCCGGTCTTCGCGCCATCGCAAAACCCTCCAGCTATCAGAGTCATTGGGATACTCCTCAAGCAAGCCAGAAGGTTTGCTGGCCCCCAAGCAGTTGCCGCTGCCCGGGGGTTTATTCTGTACCGCAGCAGATCTTTTCGTCGTAAGTCAGTATCCCCGTCGCGATTCGAACGCGAAATCTTCGGCTCCGGAGGCCCGAACCGAGAGAATTTGGGACGCTCAAAAGTCGCGTCGTAAGTCGTTGTACTGTTTGCTGTTGCTCCGATGCAGCGAGTTCTACTAAACTCGTCCTGCTTTCCACAGATTATATCGTTTGTCATGGTTTTGTACAGGTTCTCTGACACAACTCTGACATGCTTTTCGATATTGCCTCGTAACCCGATCACGATGCACGACAACTGTGGGACGCCGGAATCTTCTGGAGCAGTTCGAGCAATGCGTGCAGGATAGTAAGCGGATGCGGTGGGCAACCCGGCACGAAGAGGTCGACCGGCAGCGCCGTCCCAGCGCCATTCAGGACTTGTGGGTGATCGACATACGGTCCGCCGGAAATGGCGCACGTTCCAACGGCAATCACCAGCTTCGGCCAAGGCACCGCTTCATACGTCTTCTGCAACGCGAGTCGCATGTTTTCGGTCACCGGGCCAGTAATCAGCAGGCCATCGGCGTGCCGCGGAGAAGCAACAAACTGAATGCCGAAACGGCCTAGGTCCCACGCCACCGTTCCCAACACGTTGGTATCCGCTTCACAGGCATTGCAGCCGCCGGCACTGACCTGACGGAGTTTGAGCGACCGTCCAAATAGCCGGCGAGTCTCCTCGTCCAGGCGGGCAGCGGCACGCTCGGTGGCATCGCAGGTCACAAGATCGCCGCGTTGGGAGGCAGCCAGGCGGTAGTCTTGCGAAAAAACAACTGCTCCCGTGCCACAAGCAGTCTCACATTGGCGGCAGAACAGGCAGCGACCGATGTCGAGTTGAACAGCGTGCCCGTCTTGGCCAAGGGCAATCGCACCGGTCGGACAGATTTCGACACAGCGGCGGCATGTCTCATTGCATTTTGCGGCATCAATCAAGGGCCGCCCGACGAATCGCTCGGGCAGTTCCGGCGGCGCTCCTGCGGGATAGCGCATCGTGCGATGTCCTTGCTTCCATCTGGCTAACAGTACATCGAACATCGTCGCCTCACCCTTAGAGATCGTGACCGCAATAGGAGAGATTAAAGCTCTTGTTGCACAGCGGGAAGTCGGAAACTTGCTGACTGCGCAGCGCCATAGCCAGACCAAACCAGTTATGAAAGGACGGATCGACCACCTTGTAAGCCGCAAATCGTCCGCCGTCTCCCGTGATCGCCACATGGCAAATCTCGCCCCGCCACCCTTCGATCAGCGTGACGACCGCGTGATTGGCCGCTATCTCGCTCACG
Organism: Planctomycetota bacterium; assembly: GCA_021784975.1. Lineage (GTDB taxonomy): Bacteria > Planctomycetota > Planctomycetia > Pirellulales > Thermoguttaceae > JAJYGU01. The sequence continues at coordinate 16,526 of JAJYGU010000423.1, read as the reverse complement.
GACTCGGTAGTGCAGCCTTCAGGCAGGGCGTCGAGTTGTTCAGCAATGAATGCCAGGGACCGCCGCACTTCCAGCCATCGTACATAGGCGCGAGCGAAAACATCGCCACTGTGCCAGGTTGAGACCGGAATATGAGCAAATCGGTAGATAGCGTAAGGAAAGTTCTCGCGGACATCGCGGGCCACTCCGCACGCTCGGGCCGCCACGCCCACCAGGCCGAGTTGCTCGCATTGGTCCGCAGGCACGATGCCTACACCGTCGAAGCGGGCCATCACTGACGGCGTGTTCCACAACAACTCGATCGCGCTGCGAGCATCTCTTTTGGTTGAATCCAGCCACTGCTGTAATTGCTCAACGATGCGGGCATCAACATCGAATGCCACGCCGCCAGGCCGGACCATACCTCGTCCAAAGCGGTTGCCGCACAAAAGGGCCGTCATGTTAAGTACGTCGCCGCGAATACCTCCACAATAGGACATGGTCGGCAGGAAGCCGACATCGCCGGCCAGCGCGCCAAGATCGCCAATATGGTTGGCCACACGCTCCAGTTCCAGCGTCACGCCGCGCAACGCCTGTGCCCGAGCCGGGACACGGGCCTGGCCGAGAGCTTCCACCGCTCGGCAGTACGCCGCGGCGTGTGCGGCGGTGCTATCGCCGGCGATGGTTTCAGCGTAATGGATCGTCCGCGGAGTGGGACCACCAACCATCGCCCGTTCTATGCCGCGATGTTGATAGCCCAGCGAGATTTCCAGGTGATAGACGGTTTCGCCGTGACATTGGAAGCGAAAATGGCCTGGCTCGATAATGCCGGCATGAACGGGACCGACGGCGACCTCGTGGACCTCTTCGCCGGTCATAGAAAAAAAGTCGGGCCGTCCGCAAGTCTCCGGCTTCGGAAAACGCACCGGCTTCAGCCACGGATGTCCCAACGGCAGAACGTTCCATTGCTCGAAGATTTCGCGTTCATACAGGTGCGCTTGCGGGCAGTCGGGCGTGATCGCCAGGTACTGCTCGCCTAGATTGGCCGTCAGTGCCGCAATGTCGCCTTGTTCGGTGCGGGCGATCGCGGCCAATAACCGCAACTGCCCCAAGCCGGCCGGATAGGCAAACAGTGCTGAGAGCCGCCCTCCGGCCGCAACCGCGTCAACGACCGCTTGGCGAAATGACTCGATCGGCAATACCGGACAATCCGCCAGCGGAAAGGCGTGTCCATTGTGTGTGATAAACATGCAAGTCGTGGACATGCTAATTCGCTCCCAGGGCAATGGCGGCGCGATGCAGCAAGTCACTCAGTTGCGGCGGCACGTACACTCCCAGCGTCAGAACGACCAGCCCCAGCGAAATTGCCGGCAGAACCGACCACAATGGTTCGCGGCATGTGGCGTGGGCGTCCGACAACCTGCCGGCACGCAACGAACTCGGCGGCGAACCATAGGCCATTCGCAGAACGATTGTGGCCATGCCAACAAACACAATCGCCAGTGTCAATAAATAGGCGGTTGCCACCAGCGGTCGCCCAGCGTCGATCGCGCCCTTGAGAATGGTAAGCTCGCTCAAAAAAGGTCCAAACGGCGGCGAGCCGACGATGGCCAGGAATCCGACGAGCCAGAGCACTCCAGTGATGGGCAAGGCGTGCAGCAGGCCGCGTACTCGGGTTGTTGATTTCGTGCGGTAGAGCGCCAAAATGTTGCCTGCCGCCAAGAACAACATAGCCTTGGTTAGGGAGTGATTGGCGGTGTGGAGCATGGCACCGAAGGTGGCTGCGCCGCCGATACCGATCCCCAGTGAAAGGATGCCCATGTGCTCGACGCTCGAATAGGCCAACATCCGCTTGAAGTCGGCCTGGCCGATAATGAATACAGCCGCTACGGCCATCGACACAAGGCCCAGCAGCACCAATAGGTCGGAACTGAAGGCAGCTAGTCCGGCGGCAAACAACAACGTATGGGTGCGCAGAATTGCCAAGAACGCACAATTCAACAGCGCGCCGGAAAGCAGTGCCGACACCACCGACGGGGCTTCACTGTGGGCGTCGGGCAGCCATGTGTGCAGCGGGGCCAGACCCATCTTGGCTCCGTATCCGACCAGAAAAAGGAGAAACGCTGCCTTGAGCCAAAGCGGATTCAAAGCACCGGCGTGGGCGATCAGACTGTCGATGGTCAAGTGGGCCGCCGAACCACCGGCCGACCGCGCGGCGACAGCCACAAAGAAGTTGCCCAAGAGCGCCAAGGCAATGCCCACCGAACAGACCAAGAGATATTTCCACGTTGCTTCCAGCGAGCGGTGATGGCGATGGAAATAGATAAGCGGCGCACTAGCCAACGTGGTGGCTTCCACGCCGACCCACATCAGTCCCAAGTGACGGCTGACCGTTACCAAGGTCATAGTCCCCAGGAACAGCAGCAGACATCCGGTGAAGACCGCCTCGGGGAAATTGACAAACGGCAGCTCCTCTTCCGCATCGTCGCTGGACGCATGGCTTTCGCGGACGAGATAGCCCACGGCATACACCGCCGCGGCGAGAAACAGCACGCTCGTAATGCTAAGGAACAATAGGCCCACGGCGTCAATAGCCATCCAGCCGTCCACAATAGGTGTGGGACGGACTTTCCAACAGGCCATCACCAACCCGGTGTGTGCGGCGGCAGCCAACAGAAGCAAAGCCCGTCGCGGCCAGTTCGGTCGCAGTACCATTGCCGCCAATCCGCCAATCGTCGGAGTCAACAACAACGCCCAAATCATGCGACTAATCCTTCAACGCCGCGAGCCGATCCGTGTCGATGTGATCGAACTCCCGACTGATGTGGTGAATGGCGATTCCCATCACGAAGACGGCGACAAAAACGTCCAGCAGCACTCCCATCTCGACCAACAGCGGCTCCTCAATGGCAAACGCCAGACCGAAGGCGTAGATGCCGTTCTCCATCGCCAGGTATCCAAGGGTTTGCATTACGGCCTTGCGGCGACTGACAATCAACAGCAATCCGACCATCATGGTGAATAGTGCCACCGCCACCAGAAAACTGGTGCCTGCATCATTCGGCAGAGGCAACCGACCGGCAACATGGAGCGCAGCTCCGAGCAACCCGAGGCCCAACAGCAACGAGGTCGTAAAACCCACGATCGGCTCGACTTCCGTTTGCACTCCCACCTCACGGACAGCGCGCTGCAATAGCCACGGCAGAATGCCTGCCTTGATCGTGGTGGTTACCGCCGCCAACAAGAGAAGCCGAAGCCCGATGCCGTCCGGCTGCGCGAGCAATGAAATCGCCGCCAACAGCACGGCCTGGCAGGCGACGGTGCGAATGCAGGCCGTGATGCGGCTGGAGCCGAGCATGTGCAGGTTCGTCAGGATCAGCAGAACCAACAGTGTATCGAGCCAGACATTCACCATTCACCTCATTACCAAAACCAGCGCCAGGATAGATAGCACCGAGGCCGCCACCAGAAACTGCGGCACTCGCACGAGCCGCAACCGGGCGATGGTCGATTCGATCACTCCTACGACCGCGGCCAAAGCCACCATGCCGCCGATGCCGGCACCCAGATCGACGCCCCACCATCCGCTTCGCACGGGCACGAGAATGCCAACCAAAAGCGCGCCGAGCACCCACAGCTTGAGTGTGGCCGCATACTGGATCATCGCAAAGTCGGGACCGCTGTGGTCCAACACCATGACTTCATGGATCATGGTCAATTCGAGGTGCGTGTTGGGGTCATCAACGGGTATGCGGGCATTCTCGGCCAGAAAAACGATCAGCAGGGCAGCCGCCACCAACAACAACGCCGGACCAGCGGGCGAAGCGATTGCGACGGGCGTCACCGCGGCAACCATCCCACTTATCGACAGACTATGTGACTGGGCAGTCATCGCCACCAGACCGAGCAACAGCGCCGGCTCGGCCAGTGCGGAGTAGAATGCTTCGCGGCTGGCCCCCATACCCTCGAAGCTTGAGCCGGTGTCTAACGCCGCAAGTATCGTGAAGAACCGCATCAGTCCCAACAGGTAGGCCAGCAGCAGAAAATCACCAGAAAACGAGAGCACACCGGCGGTGCCGCCCATCGGGACAATCAAGAGCGCTGTCATAGCACACGCCAACCCGACAATCGGTCCGGCCACAAACACCCATGTAGTCGTCTTGCTGTAGACAGCCCCTTTGTGGAGCAGTTTCCAAAGGTCATAATAGGCTTGCAACAGCGGTGGCCCTCGCCGTCCGGCAAACCACGCCTTCACGCGAGTGATGACGCCCGGCAGTGCGGGGGCAAGCAACAACGCGCACATGACGTGAACAATCGACGCAAGCATAGTCATCGGTCAGCGGAGTTTCCAAATGAAGAGCACAAAAATGGTCAGGGCGATGTAGAGCACGTATATCTGAATGCGTCCCTCCTGCAACCAGCGCAGCTTCGAGGTCGTCCAGACAATTGCTGCAAATAGCGGTTCGTAGACGTAGCGGCGAAACAGGTCGGGTGCATGGGTGTGCAGGACGGCATGTTTTGGAAACAGACCTTGCGGCCGATCAATGTCGTCACGCGGTTGAAGAAACAGACGGAACAGCAGCACCAGCGGTCGTGCGAACGACGAGGCCGTATACTGCATGCGCGGTGCGGGGGCAGTGTAGCCACAGTCCCAAGTGACGGCCTGTTCGACGCGCCGCCTGACTAACAACTGCCGTCGAACCTGAACCAACACCACAACCAGCCCAAGCAAAATGCACGATCCGACGACGACGCCCGTAAGAGGTCGAGCGGCTTCTGCCGCGATAGAACTCTGTTGGGGCACAATGGCCGCTACGGCTGGTTGCAACACCACCGGCCACAGAGGCGCGGTTAATCCAATCAACACACACAAGCCAGCTAGCACAATCATCGGCCAGCGCATGGCTCGGCCAACTTCGTGCGCTTCCGCTACGTCGCCGCTGCGCGGTTCGCCGAGAAACACAACGCCCAGCGCCTTAGTGAAGCACGCGGCAGCCAACCCGCCGATCAACGCCAGCCCGCCGACCACCAGCACACCCATCAGCGGCGAAGCCGTAAGACTCACTTGGCCACTAAGCCCAATCATCGCGCCAAGGCAGATCAGGAATTCGCTCACAAAGCCGTTCAGCGGCGGCAGGCCCGAAATGGCGGCCGAGCCAACGAGAAAGGTTGCTCCAGTAATCGGCATCCGCTTCAACAGACCACCCAACCGATCAAGCTCTCCGGTGCCTGTTGCGTGCAACACCGATCCGGCCCCGAGAAACAGCAGGCTCTTGAACAAGGCATGGTTGATGACGTGAAGCAGGCAGCCGGTCAATCCCAGCGCTGCCATTGCCGAACTCTTGTAGCTTATCCCCAGAACCCCAACGCCGAGCCCGAGGGCAATGATGCCGATGTTTTCGACGCTGTGGTATGCCAACAGCCGCTTCAGATCGTGCTGCGCTAGTGCATAGAGCACGCCCATGACGCCCGAGACGACGCCGATCCCCACAAACGTCCATCCCCACCATGCCGGGAGCGATCCAAACAGGGTGAGCATACGCAGCAGCCCGTAGATGCCGGTCTTAATCATCACACCGCTCATCACGGCCGACACATGCGACGGTGCGGCGGGATGGGCCTCGGGCAACCACACGTGCATCGGAATGAAACCAGCCTTCGTGCCGAAGCCGACCACGGCCAAGACAAAGAAAACCCAACTTGGTGCGGCGGCTGTCGAAAGCCGGTCGAAGTCGAGCGTGCCGGAATCCTTGCCGAGCAGTAAGAACAGCACCAGCAAAAAGGCCGTCCCGACGTGCATGGCCACCAGGTAAATCCAACCGGCCCGCCGCACGGTCTCCTTTTCGTCTTCCTGGGTGACGAGGAAGAACGAGGCCAACGACATGAGTTCCCAGCTTATGAGAAACAGCACGCCATTTCGCGCCGCAACAACCATCAACATGCTGGCCGTCAGTAGATTGAAGAAGAACCACGAGACGCCGAGATTTTTCTTGTCGGCATGGGTTCGGAGGTATTCGGTTCCGTAGACGGCGGCGAGCATTGTCACCAGCGCGATCACGACGGCAAAGACCGCAGAAAGCGGATCGACTGCCATGTTGGCCGATCCAAACGGCACCGACCATGCCAACCGTAGTGACTGCGATTGGCCGGAGATGAGCACGTCGAATGATTGGAGCAGCACTACCGCCCCGCCGGCGGACGCACTGATGGCTCCAACCAGGGAGGCTGTTTTGCGGCTTCTACTCAACACTAGCGAGAGGACGCCCCCAAGCAGCAAGAGCGCCAGCGCTGTTAAGAACCAAACCATGATCGAGAGATTTTCGGGTCAAAGGTGCGATGTCGGCGGAGGAATACTCTGATCGACGGCCTGGCTGGCGGCAAAAACCTCTTCACGCGAGCCTTTCCCGGCGAGGACTTCCACAAAAGTCGGCTGCCGCAGTGCGAACGCGAGCCGAGCCAGCAGATGAAGGTGGGCGCGGATCGTCGGACTAACGATGGTAAACAAGGTGTGGACGGGCTGGCCGTCAATCGCCCCAAACTCGATCGGCTGTTCGAGAAAACAGAGAGTGACCATCGGCCGCACGATGTGCATCACGATCGGATTGCGGACATGCGGCACCGCGATGCCGTTGCCGAGGGCCGTCGAGCCGAGCGACTCGCGCGCTAACAGCACCTGGAGCAGGAACTGACGGTCCACCTGCTCGGGCAGCGGCATTATATCGACCAGGGATTGCAGCACCGATTGCTTGTCGGTGCCGCTAACCCGGTAGTGGATACCGCCCGCTTTGAGCGCCTCCGTCAGAGTTACGACTGGGCCGTCACTGTCCGGCTCGACAAAAATGTCGGCCGAAACATTCAGCCGTTGTGAGGTAGCCCATTCGAGCAATTCCGCCCGATTGAAACGATACTGCTCGTTGACCCGGTACGCCGGCAACCTGCCCTGTTTCACCCAGCGGTAGATTGTCTTCTCCGATACCCGGAGCAGTTGAGCGGAATCGCGGACACTCAAATCCATCCTAGTTGCAGCGTCATCGCCGACCTTGCCTGGACAACTGAAGACAAGGGTGAAAGCATAGCCACGCGTGTCCTGCGCCGCAAGGCCAGTTTTTTGGGGCTGTTCCCGCGTTCTTACCCAAATCGCTTACGTATTTTGACAACTGTGACGGCTGCTCTCGAATCGACGCTGACAGACACATTCTCGTGTCCGTGGAAGAAAATTCGGAACAAACCGATTCAGGAAAGCGACCAGAGACCAACGATGGACAAAAAGGGTTGGCCGTCCAGCAAGGCCATCGGCAGACTTTCGGCCCCTGGGCCGACACTCCACCCAACGCAATGGCAATTCCCGCAAGTTGTTGTAAGAAAGCAACTTAAAGTATCCCCGTCGCGATTCGAACGCGAAACCTTCGGCTCCGGAGGCCGACGCTCTATCCAATTGAGCTACGGGGACTTCTTAGCTATCAACCTTATGCCATAGCCGGCTGTGAGCCGAGCCATTGCACCTGGGCAACAGCAAATCGGCACTAATCCACGACACCAAATGGTCTGCGGGCGGCTAAGGGCAAAGCCCAGGTGCTCGGCGTGGTTGCCCACCGTGGTCTCTTTTCCTATACGGCCAAGTGTACCACCCAAGCATCCATGCGTCTAGTGAGCCAACAGGCTCATAAACAGCGCCACGTTGCCAGGCGCGTGAGCGGCGTAATCGGGCCGCTTGGGATGGCTCACCGCCACGAACGCGGCCGCGTGCCGCCGCAACAGTCGGCCACTTGACCTCCTCGGGGTAGAACCTGCCGGACCAGTCGTCGTAGGTCCAACCCGAAGTCCCCACAAAAACGCGGCTAGGTTCGGCCATGACAGCATGTTGGCGGTAAGCAGTATTCCGGGACCATCGAGCCTCGGTGGCTGTCTCGAATCGTCCCCGCCCGCCGCTGCGCGCTCAATCTAGTGGGTATTTTCTGCATGTCAAGATGCCCCGCGGCGGACTAATCCCCTTATTCCTTGGCCCATGTACTTTCCATTCGCCCTCGGGGAAACCATAATAGAACGATACTCAAAGGGGACTGTCCCGATTCTTGGGGCGGGCACCGACCGGGCACCATCGGCAGATGGTCGGCGTTGGTCGGCCACAAAAATGGGACTGTCCCTTTCTGCCGAAGAGGAGACATCCGATGAGCCATTCCCGACGGTCGCTGTTAGGTGGTGTGCTCTGGTGGAGCGTGGTGGGCTTGGCGGCCTGCCTCCACCCGCTGCTTTCCGGCCGAGTCGCCGCTCAAGGGCTGGCTTACGTCAAGGAGCACTACACCAAGTACGAGTATCGCATCCCGATGCGTGACGGGAAGCGGCTCTTCACGGCGGTTTACGTGCCCAAGGACACCTCCCAACGGTGGCCGATCCTTTTTTGCCGGACGCCCTATAGCGTAAGGCCCTACGGGGTGGACCAGTACAAATCCGACCTTGGCCCCTCGCCCTTGTTCGGCAAAGCGGGATATATTTTTGCCTACCAGGATGTGCGCGGACGGTGGATGTCGGAAGGCCAGTTCGTCGAGGTCCGGCCGCACAAGCCGGACAAGAAGGGCCCGAAGGATTTCGACGAGAGCAGCGACGCCTTCGACAGCATCGACTGGCTCATCAAGCACGTGCCCAACCACAACGGCAAGGTGGGAATGTGGGGCATATCCTATCCCGGCTTCTATGCCTCGGCCGGGATGATCGATGCCCATCCGGCCTTGAAGGCGGTGTCGCCGCAGGCGCCGATCGTGGATTGGTTCATGGGCGACGACTGGCACCACAACGGCGCGCTCATGCTGCCGCACGTTTTCAACTTCATGGCGGTCTTTGGCCGTCCGCGGCCCCGACCGATCAAGAAGTCGCACTTCCTCTTCGAACACGACACGCCCGACGGCTACCAGTTCTTCCTCGACATGGGACCGCTGGCCAATGCGGACGCCAAATACTTCAAGGGCGGCGTGCCGTTCTGGCGGGAGGTGATGCGTCACGGCGTCTACGACGATTTCTGGAAAGCCCGCGACGTGCGGCCCTGGCTGCGCAACATCCGGCCGGCGGTCATGACCGTGGGCGGCTGGTTCGACGCCGAAGACCTGTTCGGCACGCTGCAGACCTATAAGCAGGTCGGCGCCAAAAGTCCCGGCACGCCCAACCTGCTGGTCATGGGCCCGTGGGTCCACGGCGGCTGGTCACACAGCGACGGCGAGTCGCTGGGACCGGTGCCCTTCAACAGCAAGACCGCCGTCTTTTTCCGCGAGAAGATCGAACTGCCGTTCTTCGAGTTCTACCTCAAGGGCAAAGGGCCAATCAAGCAGCCGGCGGCGTGGGTGTTCCAGACGGGCGTCAACCAGTGGCGATCGTTCGACGCCTGGCCGCCGCGGCAGGCCCAAGCCAAGTCGCTGTTTCTGAGCGCCGGCGGGCGACTGGCGATGCAGGTCGACGCCCGTGGGAACGGCGGCCCCGACTACGACCAGTACACCAGCGATCCCGCCCGGCCGGTGCCCTTTCTGAGCAAGATCGCCATCGGCATGTTGCCCGAGTACATGATCGACGACCAGCGGCAGGCGGCCCGGCGTCCCGACGTGCTGGTCTACCAAACCGCGCCCCTGGAAGCCGACCTCACCCTGGCCGGCCCGATCCAGGTCGAGCTGTACGTCTCGACCTCGGGGACCGATTCGGATTGGATTGTGAAGCTGATCGACGTCTATCCGGACGATTATCCCGACCCCAATCCGAACCCGACGGGCGTGCGGATGGGGGGCTATCAGCAACTGGTGCGGGGCGAGCCGATGCGGGGCAAGTTCCGCAACAGCTTTGCAAAGCCCGAGCCGTTTGTGCCCAACCAGCCGGCGGCGGTGCGATTCACCATGCCCGACGTTTGCCACACCTTCCGCACCGGGCACCGCCTGATGGTCCAGGTGCAGAGCACCTGGTTCCCGCTGGTGGACCGCAATCCGCAGACCTTGGTGGACATCTATTCGGCCAAGGCGTCGGATTTCCACAAGGCTACCGAGCGGGTGTACCGCAGCCGCACCATGGCTTCACATCTGACCGTTCACGTGCTGCCGTAACTTCACTGCCAATGGGCAATGTCAACCGGAGCTATCAAGATGAGATCCTCGATGCGAAGGTACTTTGGTTTAGGTCTCGCAGCTCTGCTGTTTGCAGCTCCGGGCGCGGCGGCCGAAAAGGACGCAGCTAACGGGTCTTCCAAGTTCGCCGTGGCCCCGCTCGGGACCAACAACCCGCGCAACAGCGAGGCGGCCATCATCGTGCGCAAGGACGGCTCGCTCTTGTTGGGCTGGAGCGACTTCTACGGTGGCACCGGGGCAGACGACAGCCCGGCAAGGCTCTCCGGCAAGGTTTCCAACGACGGCGGTCGCTCGTGGGGCAAGAAGTTCACCCTGGTCGAGAACGACGGCGGATGCAACGTGATGGAAGTCAATTTCTTGCGACTCAGGGACGGCCGCATCGCCCTGTTTTACTGCCAGAAGAACGTCGAGGACTCCGACTGCCGGGTGATGATGCGAACTTCGGGCGACGAGGGGCAGACCTGGAGCAGGGCCTTGCAGATCAGCCCCGCGAGGCGGTACATCGCGCTGACCAACGGCCGCTCGATTCGGCTCACCGGCGGTCGGATCTTGTTGGAGGCCTACGAGCGCGGCGAAAGCTTCTGCTACCTCTCGGACGATGAAGGGCAAACCTGGCGGGAAAGCCAGCGGGTTCGGCCGGCGTCCGGGTGGGGCGCCGAGCCGGCTTGTGTAGAACTCAAGGACGGCCGCGTGCTCATGCTCATACGCACGGGCGCCGGCGGCCAGTTCCAGTGCCTATCCAAGGACGGCGGGCTGACGTGGTCCAAACCTCGCCTCAGCCAACTGACCGGCAGCTCTTCGCCGGTCTCGATCAGCCGCATTCCCAGCACGGGCGATCTCTTGGCTGTCTGGAATCACGATCCAAGAACTAGGCCGCGAAATCGGCTTACCAGCGCGATCTCCAAGGATGAGGGCGAATCCTGGCAGCACTTCCGCAACCTGGAAGAGGGCCCCAACGGTTTCTGGGACTACCCGTCGATCACCTGGCTCCAGGATCGTGCCCTGCTGACATATTACGGCGCAGGAGTTTCACTGTACTTCAGGATCGTGCCCGCAGCATGGTTCTACGGACGATACCGCGGGGTAATTCGCTGATGCGGCGTATCCTGCCGGTCGGCTGGTTTTACCAAAACGAGTGACCGCCCACGGCTAGAGCCGGAGTGGGGTGAATTCTCGGGGGCGGCGAAAGTCATGCAACGTCAAGGAGCCTGAAGACATGAGCGATGCTACGTGCTGACCGCCTTCTTGCTGCCGGCAACGACTTGAGCGTATACTGGCCGGATACTGTGAGCAGGAGTAAGAGCATGGCTATGCCTAGAGAAGACTCGGCGAACATGTCGCGGCGCATTTTTGCCGCTCAAGCGACCGTTGGATTGGCGGCCCTGGCGCCGTTATTGACAACGTCAGATGAGGCCAAGGCGGCCGAAAAGCCTATGCTCGGCTCAAGCCTGCAAGGGCCCGGGCACGTGGTCTGCGTCGGTGCCCATCCCGACGATCCCGAGGAAGGTTGCGGAGGCACGCTCGCACGGTACGCAGAACTTGGCCACCGTGTGACGAACATCTACCTCACACGCGGCGAGGCCGGAATCGCCGGCAAATCGCACGAGGAGGCGGCAGCCATTCGCACGGCCGAGGCCGAGGCGGCCTGCAAGATCCTTGGCGCGAAGGCGGTTTTCGCCGGCCAAATCGATGCCGCCACCGAACTGAACTCCGCCCGCGCCCGGTCGTTCCAGGAATTGTTGTCGGTCGAAGCTCCCGATATCGTGCTGACCCACTGGCCCATCGATGTCCATCCCGACCATCAAGTGGCCGCCATGCTGACCATCCGGGCGTATCTGGCATGCAAGCGACGGTTTCAGCTTTATTTTTACGAGGTCTGTACGGGCGTCGAGACCATCGGGTTTTATCCGAGCCTGTATGTCGATATTACCGCTACGCGTGAGAAAAAGAGGCAGGCCCTGTTTCTCCACACCGGAGAGAAGCTGGAGAGGTTTTACGAGAAGTACGATCGGTTTACGGAGGAATTCCGGGGGCGCGAGTCGGGCGTTTTCGTTGCCGAGGCGTTCGTTGCCGCGGCCCGAAATCTTCGCTCGGCTGACAGCTCCACGCTTCCGGGGCTCTAACCACTCCTGATCACATTCGGGGTCGGAGGAGCCTGGTGCGCGTCGCCGAATTGTTCAACATCATGATGCGCCGACAGAAGCACTTCTTCGATGCAGCACCTGACTGTCCGTTTCATCGCTTACGGCCGAACGTGGGTCGTTCTTCAGCCGGCGTGCAGTATTCACGCCGGCCGCTTCTTTTTCTTGTCGCAGGCTTCGCCGCCGTTGCAACGCTGGTCTGGAGCGGAAAGGCTTTCGCAGCCGAGCCGCAAGCTGGCGCGTGTGTAGTCGTGGGAGCGAACGCCCCCGACTGCGAGCGATTTGCCGCCCAGCAGCTTTGTCATTACTTGGGGAAGCTGTTCGGCGTCCAAACGGCCCCGGGGACTGCAGTTCCTTTTGGTCCGGAGCCGCTTTTCCTGGTCGGCCGTCCGGACACAAACTCGGTGGTGCGGGCGGCCTGTGCCAACAAGCCGTTCCCCAAGCTGAGCCCGCAGGGCATCGTCCTGCGCCGGGTCGATTTCCGCGGACATCCTGGGATGCTGGTAGCCGGTGGAAGTCCGCCGGCCACGTTGTGGGCGGTTTACGAGTTGGTGGAACGATGGGGAGTGCGCTTTCTCCTGCACGGCGATGTCCTGCCCCAGCGGCGGAACGAATTGCACCTGTTCCAGATCGACGTCGTCAGGGAGCCGCGTTTTTCGGTTCGCATGTGGCGCGGCATGGGAGGACAGGCGTGGGGGCACGAGTCTTGGGGAATCGCCGACTACCGCCGGCTGATTGACCAGTTGGCGAAGCTCAAGTTCAACTGCCTGAATCTCGTGCTCTGGCCCTGGCAGCCGTTTCTTGACTTGCAGGTCGGAAAGCTCAAACGGCGCCAGGCATGGCTGTGGTTTGGATTTCACTACCCAATCACGCCCGACATGGCCGGTCGCCAACTCTTTGGCAGCGCGAAGGAGTTTTGGAATCCCGACGTGCCGCTCAACGCGAGCTACGAATCGATGGCGGCGGCAGGCCGGCGGCTCATCCAAAAGGTGATCGCCCACGCGCACCGGCGCGGCCTGGAATGCGTGCTCACGCCCGTGCTGGGCGAGTTTCCTCCCGAGTTCGAGCCGATGCTCACCGGCGCGCAACCCGTGCGTCAACTGGGAGGGCTGGACGTAGTGGCAGGCCCGAAGACAGGCATAAATGACCCCGGCCTCACGACGCTCACGTCCGCCGTGTTGCAGACGGCGGTCAACACCTATCCCGAGGCCGACGCCATCGGGTTGATCATGCCGGAGTTTCGTCAGTGGGTGGACCAGTATGAACGAGCCTGGCGGACGCTCCAAGCGAAGCACCATCTCGGCGATTGGTCCCTTGCCGGCATCCTCGCTGCCGCCGCGCGGCGGAAATGGGACGACACCCCCGAACGCGCGGTCGCGGAAGTCAAAGGCGACATCGTGAACCTGTACTTCCTCGACCGCCTCCTCAATACGCTCCAAGTCCTGAAGCACACCCGTCGCCCCGACATCAAATTCATCTACACGGGCGTGGCGGAAGAGCTGTTCCCTCTGCTGCCGCGCTTGCTGGGGCCAGGTTCCGAAACCATCAATCAGATCGATTACACCCCCGTGCTGGTAGCGCGGCGGGCAGAGGTGTTGAATAGGCTTGGATGCCGCAGCAACCTGGCCAACGTCTTGCAGCAAACCCTGGTCGACGACAACATCGGCGTCGTGCCTCAATTGGCGACCGACGCAATCCACCATTTGACGGCCGCCATAGGCAAGGCCGGCTGGGCGGGCTTCATGACCCGCACCTATCTCGTCGAAGATCAAGACCCGCTGGTCGCGTATCTGGCAAAGGCCTCCTGGGCGGACGGCGTGACGCCAGACGCGGTCTATCGCGACCAGGTTCGCGCTTGTTGCGGGGAAGGATGTGTCGACGATATGCTGAAGGTCTTCCGCGAAGTGGAAACCGCTACTATATCGCTCTCGTTGCACAACCCCGGATTCTCGTTTCCGGTGCCCGGAATGATGATGAATCATTGGAAGCACGGCCCCATGCCGGCTGATTTGGTTGCGGATCGCGAGTGTTACCGACGCGCCCTTGATGCGGCGCGGCGCGCCCAGGCGAAATCAACCGCGGCCGGTCGCCCCTACGTGGACTACTGGGTCGGGCGGCTCGCCTTCGCGGTCGGCTACCTCGACACGGTTGAGTTGGTGCACAAGGCGGCTACGGCGAAAGCCGCCGGTTATGTCGATGAAACTCGGCAGACCGTGCGCCTTGCGATGAAGACCGCGCGGCGCGCGCTGGAGGCGTACGCACGCGTCGCCCGCGACCAATCCGACCGCGGCGCGATTGCAGTGATGAACGAATACGTTGTCCGGGCGTTGAAGGTCAAATTGGACGAGTTGGGAAAGTGATCAGCTTCAAGGAAATGAATTCCTTGCACCGTCGAATTATCCACCCGAACCGCAATGAAACCGTGCGGAACAGATATTCCACCACCCGCTTAACTCTGAATCTCAACGGGAGCAATCTCATGAACGTCAGAAGCCGTTGCATTCTCCGCCAGTTTAGGGCGTGGTACGAGGCAATGGGCACGATCCTGGTCCTTGCCGCGATACTTGGCGGAGCTGGAATGGCCGCCGCAGTGGAACCATCAATTGCCGGCCCGGTGAGCGGAGCACCCCGCCCGGCGGACCTCGCTTCGCCATTGGAATTGCTGGTCTGTCCCGCCGACGGCGTGAACAACCTGCGTAACAGCGAAGGTTCCGTGGTCGAACGGAAGGACGGTTCGCTGTTGCTGGCCTACACGCGCTTTCGCGGCGGGAGCGGGTCGGACTTCGCCCCGTCCGATATCGTTACCAGGCGATCGTTCGACGGCGGTCGCACGTGGTCCGAACCGCGCGTCGTCGCCCACGGTCCGAACAGCGGCAACGTGCTTTCGGCAAGTCTCCTGCGGCTGGGCAGTGGTTCGATAGCAATCTTCTATGGGCGTTCGACATTTCAGAAAGGTCCGGGATATGCGGCCGGAAACATGGACGACACGAGCAACGTCTTCAATGAACAGATCATGCGGACTTCGGCGGATGAGGGCGACACGTGGTCGGAAGAACGGGTACTCAACCTGCCCGGCGAAACTTCGCAGGTTCTCTTGAACGATTGCGCCAAACGGCTGTCGACCGGGCGGCTTATTCTGCCGAACTATCATGGACTCTCACCCTACAGTCCAGATCCGGAATTCGTTCAGCCCTTGCTGAGTGATGACGATGGCAAGACGTGGTTTCCCAGCCGCTTTCGGATTGGCTTGAAGGCCGGCGCATCGGCCGGCCAACTGAGCGAATCGTCGGTTGCCGAGCGAGCCGATGGCAGCTTGCTCATGTTGTGTCGGACTGCTACTGGGTTTGTTTATCGCACCGAGTCACGCGACGGCGGTCGCACCTGGACGCGGCCGGAGTCTACCGGCTTGTCTGCCAGCCAAACCCCGACGAGCCTGGTGCGCGTCCCCCACAGCCAAGACCTCCTTTTGATTTGGAACCAGATTGGCCAGGAAGAGTGGAGCCTGGGGCTTCCGCGGCATCGACTGACGGCGGCGATATCGTCCGATGGCGGACGTATTTGGCGGCATCGGCGCAATCTCGAATCGATGAACGATCGCAATTATATTCCAGCCGCGGAGGGCGGGCCGTGGCAATCCCCGGGCAAGCTGTCCCAGGAAGAACGGGGGCGGCGCCTGGAAAAAGTGGGACTGCGCGACACACCGTTCCGGCAGGCGGAGTATGCGAGCTTGATCTTTGTGGGCGACAACGCGGTGATCACCTACGACGTGACGGGCCATGGTTTGCCGCGGGGTAATTCGCTGATGCTGCGGATTCTGCCACTGCGATGGTTTTACGAAAACGAGTGACCACCCACCACCAACTACGAACTCTGCCCAAGCAGTGGTTTTATCGAAACTAAGGCGAGACACAATGCCCTCAAAATGCCGGTTTGCGCTAGCCTTGCCCGCGTTCCTCGCCCCGTTGTTTGCGGGGGCCCAGACGCCGCCAGCCCAGCCGCGGCCCAACATTCTGCTGGTGCACTGTCACGACCTTGGACAGTATTTGCACTGCTACGGCGTGAAGACGGTGCGAACGCCGAACCTCGACCGGTTGGCGTCCGAGGGCGTACGCTTTTCGCGGAGCTTTTGCACAGCCCCCGGCTGCAGCCCGTCACGATCCTCGATCTTCACGGGCCGCTGGCCGCACTCCAACGGCGTGATGGGATTGACTCACGCCAACTTTGCCTGGGACCTGAACCCCGACGAGCGGCACCTGGGCCAGATCCTTCGCGATGCCGGCTACGCCACCGTGGGGATCGGCGTCATCCA